>CAZSUZ010000009.1:0-49603 GCA_964610165.1 uncultured Gammaproteobacteria bacterium | reverse complement strand
ATTAAAGCTCTTCAATTACAACGTAATGCTCGTGATAATTTTAACCAAATCTTTTTGGCTGAAGCTATTAAAAGACAATACATGTTATGGCACACAATGAATCAGAGTCTTCTATTTTCTGATCCTTCAAAGCAACATTTTGTT
Organism: uncultured Gammaproteobacteria bacterium; assembly: GCA_964610165.1. Classification (GTDB taxonomy): domain Bacteria; phylum Patescibacteriota; class Microgenomatia; order UBA1406; family GWC2-37-13; genus MFZZ01. The sequence goes on along the minus strand of CAZSUZ010000009.1, from coordinate 49,459 downwards.
ATGAGAGTAGTAGGAAAAGACTTAATGGATAGCTTTAGTAAAGACAATCTTGATGGGACTCAAGTACAAGATGATGCGGCAAAAATGTTTATTGATGAAGAAATAGAAAATATGAGATCAAATAAGGGAGAAACTGATCCATCTAATCTTAATATAGATAATTTTAGAACAGAAACATATAAGAATCCAGTTAATGTTGGAACTGAAGAGGAACCAAAAATTGTTCCAAAATTAAAGGTTTCAGATGATGGGGCTTCAGGAGATCTTATTATTGAGCCAGATGATCTAAAGGGAATGTTTGACTTCTCAGTAGACGTTGAATCAATGTCTGTTAATTCAGATGATGAAAGAAAATCAGCAAGACAGTCAGCAATTACTCTTCTTACAAGTAATCCAAATGTAACACAAATGTTGGCAGCAGAAGGAGTAAAACCTAAGTTTAAAGAGCTATTTACTACATGGTTGGACGATCTAGGATTTTCCGATGCAGAAAAGTACTTTGAGAAAACGCCAGAAGCACCAGGTGGAGCACCTTCGGGTGGAGATCCACAAGCAATGATTCAGGCTTTGTCTCAAGGAGCTGGGAGCGCTTCAGCCACGCCAGGTAACACTATAACAGGTATTCCAGGTGGAACTGATCCAAACTCGGGTGGCGAAGTATCCTCGGCTTCTCCTTTTCAAAAGCAGGCACAAGGTCAAGTAGAAGGTCTCAACGTTAATACATTAAGCCCAGAAAATTTACAAAGTTTTTTCAATTTACCTGAAAAACAATAATAACTACATATGGATAATCAAACAAAATTTACAAACGCGTTAAACGAAGAAGAAGAAAAAGAATTAAGAGAAGGTCAGGCATTGTATGAAATGACACAGACACCAGGATTTGATATTGTATTAAAAAAATATGAACAATTAGCTTTTCATAGTTGGATTGATCCAAGAACTATTGATGCTAAGGGTGGTCTATCTAAACAAGAGTGGGAATGGAGAGAATTAAATGGGTTTCACGCAGCAAATGCAGCAGCTGAAATGCTCGACTGGATTAAGCAGTCTATTAGTCGTTCAGAATATCTTTCTAAAAAGAAAAATGGAGAGATTGATGTTAAAAGAATGAAAGTATGAAAAAAATAATTGAAACAATAAAAGGATTTTACTATGAAGTTGGTTTGTTTATGTGGAGTTTCCAAATGTGGGGACTTAAAACAGCTCTTGATAATTCTTTGATTAATTTTACAAAGTGGTTTACACAAGCAAAGAGAATACAAATTACTTATTTCAAAAAGAAAAATGGCTAATACACTACCACCTCTTCCAAGAAGTGATAGTAAGGCTTTAGAATGGAACGTTTACGATTCATTCTATCAAGTGAAAGCTGGTGATTTTTGGAAAGATAATCAGTTAATAAAAGAAGAGGTAAAAGATTTTAAGCAATGCGCACATAAGTTCGAAGTGAAGCCTGGTGGAGCAAAATGCACCAAGTGTCACTTTGGCCTTATTGGTCATTTAGATATTCGGGATGGCGATCTGTTTGTTAACGGATCAAAAGTCGAATTCTAAGCACTTTTAATATAAGTTAGTGAATATGAGTATCAATACTTATTATCACATCCAATTTGTCCCGTTGCGTGAGGGGCATGAAAAATATTCCGCATGTAAAAGGAGGTGAAAAATATGACAGTACAAAACGAAGGAGCTGTTCCTGATGTCAATCAGCAACAACCAGTTCAGCCAGTAGTGCAGCCTCAAGTGCCAGCACAACCAGCAGATCTTGGAAATGATGCCAGAGACAAAACAAGAGAACAGTTCGAAAAACTATTAGAAAGTAATAGAAGATTGTTTGAGGAAAACGAGCAGTACAAAAAGAGTATGGATGCTAGAAGAAATTCAAATCGAGTATTTGAACCAATTCAGCAACCAAAAACTCCACAAGCAAGCTCACAGATTAACCCACAAGATTTTGTGGAAATTGACCCAGTAACAGGAGAATCTTATCTAAATGATGCAAAGTTAAGACAACAAATAAGTGATATTAACCAAAAAGCATCACGAGCAGAGGAAATCATCCAAAGTTACATTCAAACATCTGAACAACGAGAAATAGAAAAACAAAACAAAGAAGCGTATGCGGCACATCCAGAACTAGACCCATCAGGTCAAAAGTTCGATGCAGACTTTAATAAGCAAGTGAGAGGAGTCCTTATTGATTCTATGTACAACATGGAAGATTACGGAGGAAGACCACTTAGTTTTAAAGAAGCAGGGGATATGGTCCGTTCGAAATATTCAGTATTTCAACCAAAAGCAACAGATACACCAAAAGAAGAACCAAAGGGAGACGATGGCATGAAGCAGCAAGCAGCTGCACAAGCACAGTCACAACCACAACAAGCAAGAGAGGCAATGGCCGATACAGAAGAAATGAGAGAGTTACGAGTAAGAACAAGAATGGGTGATCAAAATGCTTTGGCACGAAGATTGATGAATATTCCACACACTAGTTCAGACGCTGACGCGTCATAAACACAGGGAAGGTTCCCGCATTAGCCCCGTGTTTATGCATTAATGAATAAATGCGGGGTTTGCCTAGAACACTAAGGAGGTGAAATTAGAAATATGGCTTGGGGATTATCGTTTGAGACTAGTCCCCTCAAAATGAAACTATATGCTGGAAAATCATAAGGGCCTTTACGCCTTATTAGGGAACAATGTAAAGGATGTAACAATTGACAATCAGCAGGTAAGATTTTTCTTTGATATCGGGTATTTATTAGGAATGATAGATGGGGAAGGTTCATGTCAATTAGGGAGAAAATATGCATCTAAAAATGGTGTTATTTATACTCCGAAGATTGGTATTTACAATTCAAATCCAGAAATTATTCAATTAATAATAAATATTTTTAAAAGAAACAATATAGCATTTTATTTTTATGAACCTAAAATTCATGGAAAAGAAAATAGACCATGCTATAGAGTAGAAATAATAGGTGTCAAACGTGTAAAGCGGTTAACGGATTTACTTTTAAATTTTCCTTTTGGAAAACAAGAAAGAATTCAAATCTTAAATGATTTTTGCAACTATAAACTCTCACTTCCAAAGGGGAGAGGGTATAAAGAAAATTCATTAAAGACACAAGCTTTTAGAGATTTGCTAAAAGAAAAAAACGCAGAACACAGAGGAAAAATAACCTCAGAGACTACACGTTTCAACTTCCAACTGGAAGCATGATATAGTCCGATCTCATATGAAAATATGAGTGTCTAGTAGAAATATCTAGACCATCTAAATTTTATTTAGATTGTAACAACAATGTAATTACATATCAGGACGGAGCTAGAAGAGAAGATCTTCTTGATCTTATTGGAGACGTCTCACCAGACGAAACACCATTGATGACTCTTTTTGGTACAAGTACAGCAAAGGGAACTTTGCACGAATGGTTGAAGTATAATATTGCTCGACCAACAACAGTTTCTGCTGACGCAGAAGGTGCTGACACAACATTCGGAGACTTGACACAACCATCAAGAACAAACAACATCACACAGATCATTAAGCAGCCTATTCAAGTTTCCCGAACTGAAAGACGAGTAAATGTAGCAGCTATGGGAGATCCATACGCTTTTCAAAAGGCTGATGCTTTGAGACAGATGAAGATGAAGATGGAATATTCTATTCTTAACGCTGTTAAAGCTTCAGGTGCTTCAGGTGTCGCAAGACAGATGAACGGAATCGATCCATTTATCACCTCTGTTGTAACAGCTCGAAATTCTGGAACATCGTTTTCAGAACTAGAACTTAATGACATGACAGCTGATGCTTACCTTGCAGTACGAGCAGATAAAATCTTCGATATGGTACTATGTACCGTAAAAATCAAGCAAGCAATTGCTGGATTCGGAGGAAATTCAACTCGATACATTGATGCAACTGAAAAGAGATTGACTAAAGATATTCTCGTTTATGACTCTGCTGTTGGTTCACACCGAATCATGCACCACAGAGACGTACGAAATACAGCTGGTACAACAACTGTTTATGGTCTTAGAGAAGACATGCACCAAGTTGCTTACCTTGACAAACCTATGTTTGAAGAGTTAGCAAAAATTGGAGATGCTGATCGTGGACACTGGGTAACTGAATTTACTCTTGAAGTGCTAGAAGAAAAAGCTAACGTCAAGAGAACAGGTTACAACTTAAACGGCTGATCTGACGCTTAAATGTTGCGGCTGACGGAGTATAAAACCATAAGAACCCTTCTCTTATTACTCCTAGAATCGAAGGCACGGCTAAGGGGTTGCGCGAACACGCTTAGCCAATTTTTATTACTATGGGAAGAATATTAATACAAGAAAATGGAAAAATTAGAGATTATGCAGATGTTGAGCTGGCAGAGCAGATAATCGAAAAGCGTAACAAAAAAGGTCCATGGGAAGTTATTGACGACCTCGTTAAGGTTTGGTCTGAGAGAAGCCCAGAAAATGTAAAGGCCATTGGCATAAATGTAGACCAATACAGAGAAACACAAAAAGATAAAAAATATGCTCAGACTAAATTGGGTCAAGACCAGGAAAGAAGATTTTTGTTATCTTTTCCTTATGATCTAATGATGATGATTCGTTCTCAATACAAGGCTCAGGAGCTACCATTTGATAAACAATTCTTTAGAGATTTTGCTAAAAGATACCCTGCGTTTCGTGTACCTGAAAAGTTATAATTTAAAAAGGGCTTGACAATTTTATTTTAGTCTAGTTTTATAAAGACATACACATACGTATATTTAATTATAAAAGTTAATATACACCCAGCTTATTTATTTTAAAAAGGTGGGTGTTTTTTTATGGAGGAAAAAATATGACAGATTTCAACAATATGGCTCAGGTAGAACGTGAAGCTATTATAGATAGAATAAGAAGTTCAGACGATGATCCTATACATCTTATTCGAGACGATTTACCACCAAGCACAACAGTTATTTGGTCTTCTGAAAAATTGCTTCAGCAAGTCGATGTAACTCCATCTATTATTTACGCAATTGCATTAGGATAAAATTATGAAAAGAATAATAACAAATTACACATTTGATGCATCAGCACAAACAGTCACGTTTGATGATTATGCATCTATTAATTTAGAGCAAATTTTACTTGTTACAAATATAACTGATGGGATAATTATTTATAGTTTTGCCGATGCAACAAAAGGCGGTACTGCTGCAACAAATGTATTGACGCTGGAATATAACACAACATCAATGGCAGATGCAGATGATTTGCAAATATTTTATGAAGTAGACAATTTAGATGCAGATGACAATCTTAAGGTAACACTTGGAACAACTATTTCTGGTGAAGATTTGGTTAATGATATTCTAAAAACAGAAATGCAATTTACAAATACCTTTGTCTCTTTAGCGTCTGGATATACAACAGCAAAAGCATCCGCAGGGCTTTGGCACAATATTACTTTTGGCCATGCAAGTACTCCAACTCTTACTGTTTATAATAACGCATCAAGTGCTGGTCAAATTATTCAGTCCTTTGCGGCAGGTTATCCTCAAGGAACATATGCTATAAATGCAATCTTTAATGCTGGATTAACTCTACAATTTGGTCCAGGCGTAATACCTGCTGTTTCTGTCAGATATAGATAATTATTTTTTAAAGTTCAAACTATGGATTATGCACTACAAAATGCTCGTATTGATTTAGGAACATTGGGTACCTTTGGAAGTAGTCTTACTTCTGGTCTTTATATTAAATTTGATTATAATTCAACTTCCGCTACACAAAGCACTATATTTGGATCTGCTACTAATGATAATACAATATTACGAATAACTGCTCACCCTACTAGTGGTGGCGACACACAAATGGATGTAAGAATGGGAGCATCTGGTGCTGATATTAGAGGAAGAATAGATAACGCTGCAATTTATAACGGAGCTAATCATACATTTGAGTTCATTATTACACTTGGATCTGATTTTGCTAGTGATACTATTGTTATGAAAATGGACGGAGTAGCACTAACCGTTACAAAAAGCGGTTCTCATCCTACTGGGATGGCAGATTTTGCAACGCGCTTACTTATAGGAGGACAGGATAATGGTTTTGGATCTATTGTATTAACCCATAATGCAACTATAGATAATTTTAAATTAGGATTTGCAAGTGATAATCTTGTAGCTCATTATTTGTTTAATGAAGGTACTGGTGGAGCAGCAACTGTTCTTGCCGACGAAACAGTAAATGAAAATGATGCAACACTGTTAAATGCTGCAACATGGGTTGATGGATTAACCGCATCACTAGCTACATTAACAGCCTCAGCAGCAACTCAAATATATAGTACATCGGCAGAATTTAGTGGAATATTAACGGATGACGGTGGTGGAACGATTGCAGAAAAAGGGTTTGTCTGGGGTACTTCAACAAATCCAACGATAGATACCAATAAAAGAGTCCAAACGGGAAGTGACACAATGAGTGATATTTTTGCTGATTTATTACCTAATACAACATATTATTATCGTGCCTATGCAATTAGTGGTGCAGGAGCATCATATAGTGCAAACCAATCATTTCAAACACTAGAATCACCAGGATTTTTTGATCTATTTGGAATTAATATTGGACAAGAATTTCAGTCTGGGTTTAATAGTAGCTTTCCTGGATATATTGATGTCACAACACCATCAACAGAAACAATAAAACAATTGAGAAGTGATGTTGAGTATCTTAAGAGACTGGGTTTTAAAAACTTTAGGTTTGCGATGCCAGATTATTCTTGGGTTGCTAGACTTGATTTTTATGAAACACTACTAACAGAAATAGCTAAAATTGGTAATTTACATTTAGTGTATGGAATAGGCCCACAGAACAATCCACAAGGCTGGTCTAATTTTTACAATATTATAGACGTACGAATAAAATGGTTTCAAACACTTATTAATACTTATGCATCAAATGGTGTAACTGGAGAGTGGTATGTAGCAAACGAATTGGATCATGATGCCAATATAAGTACATCAAACGTAACTGGTATTTCTAGAGCCTCAAACGTGGTAACTGTTAACTGTGGATTTGATCACCATTTAGAAATAGGAGATAGGGTTGTTATAGCGGGGAGCTCGGTTCTTGCAGGGACCTTTACTATTACAAGCGTACCAACAACAAGTACTTATACGGTCAGTCACAGCGGAACAGATACTACAACCAGTGGCGGAAACTATAAACATACAATTACTACAACAAGAAATTTAATTAGAAGACTTGCTACACATTTTAAGACGCTTACTAGTCCAAACATTACTGTGATGCTTACTTATTCTGTTATTCAAAACTGGGAAGTTTTTCCAAATTATTATCACATTCATTATTGGACACCAGAATTTGAAGGAAAGGGAGATTTAGATAGGGTTTGTCTTAATGCCTATGGTATCTCTGATTCTAGTCCTGCGGTAAATTTAAACCATTGGAAGAACCAAGTTAATGTTTTGTATCAAGCATACGGCAATAATAGCAGTATAACTGAATGGAATAATTATGAAGACGACACAGAAACGCGGGTTTTAAATAACGATGTGCGGCTAAGAAAGATATATCTTATGGACAGAAGAGTTTACATGCATAATAGAAATATTCCACATTATTTCTTTGCTTACAGAATGCCTGCAATTTTAGCTGAAAAACTTCCAGCATATAATAATATTGGAGCAGGGATTAGATCATCTTTTTATCAGTTAGCGGGAAAGCGTTCTCCTTTTGTTGAAATGAAAGCACAATAATATGGCATATTCACCACCTCTTGTATCAACCCCATCATTTAGAAAACCAACCAGTAAAACATGGGCTGGTAGTTATATGTTTCCTATCAGTGGAGGAGGACATGCTCAAATAAACAATCCAACTAATATTTCTTTTTCTAAAACTGGATCTTATGCTTGGGCTTTTTGGATTAAGTTTGATGCAGACGATGATGTTTATAGACAAATAATAACATTGGGTTCTCTTTCAACAGACGGATATAGAATTGTTAAAGATAGGGTTAGTGGCAGAAATGTTATCTGTTTACAAGATGTAGATGCGTTTACAGCAGATAGATGGTATTACCCATTGGGATTTGACATAACAAAGTGGCATCATATAACCATAACATGGAAAGGAAATTCTAGTTCCTCTGTTTCAACTAGTTGTTATATTAATGGAAGACAAATGACTACAAAATCATCATCGATTACATGGGCAAGTGCAGTCGCAACTTCTACTCCTCTTATATTTGGTTACGATTGGGCAGACCATACAATAGGTGGAAACATAAATGATATTGTCTATTTTGATAGACAAATATACCCTAGTGAAATTTTTGACTTAATGAATAAACGGTCTTTTACCGTTCCTGTCGGTTATTGGCCTTGCGATAGTGATCAAGGATTAAATATTATAGATAGTATAGAACAAAATAATTTAACAGCTTACAGTGGTACTATTTTTCAATCAACAAATCAAAGTTACACTGGGACACGTCAAGCAGCAGCGAGTAGACAAGAAGCAACAAATAGAACATCTGTTTGAGTAGTCTTGACAAAATATATTTTAGTATGATTCTATAAACATATAAGTTTAAAAACGTAGCACACGTATTAGACCGCCATTTTAGAATGAGGCGGTTTTTTTTGTGCTTAAAATTATGGCGAATAAATTTGCAATTACAGCAGGGGGAAATTGGAATGACGACACAACATGGTCTACTACTTCTGGTGGAGCAAATGATACAACAAAACCAACAGCAGCGGACGATGTTTTTTTAGACGCAAATTCAGGAAACGTAACTATTGAGGCTATTTCAGTGTGTCGTTCATTAAACTGTACTGGTTACACAGGAACACTTACTCACAACTCATTTTTTTCATTAGGTATCGGAGATGCAACGGCTGGAGCTTCTAATATTGCCCTAAAATTCGTAGCTGGAATGACATACACCGTTGGTAGTGCAACAAGTTCGACAATAGTATTTGTTAGCACTTCTGCAACCCAACAGGAAATTGATTTTGCAGGCAAAACAACAGGATCAGTAACTTTTAGTCCTGCATCAGGAGGAAATTGGCAATATACAGGGCAACACACTGTTTCAAGTAGTGGTGCCGTTACTTTAACTAGAGGTTCTCTCGACATAAATGGCCAAACATGTTCATGGGGTAGGTTTGATTCAAATAATAGCAACACTAGATCTTTAACCCTTGGATCAAGCAATATAACCTTAACTTCTACATCTCAAACGTCGTGGATTATTAACAATGCTTCTGGACTTACTTTGTCGGCAGCAAGCTCTACTATAACGTGTAATGGTAATGCGTGGACTGTAACAAGTGGACAAAATTATGGAGTTGTTAATGTAAACATCCCTAGTGGAGCTACATTTTTTTGGCAGGGAGCAGGAACATATGGAGACATTACGGTTGTTGGTGCCGCTTCAAAAACTTGTGGGTTCTCTATTAATGGTAATTTATCTGCTTCTGGAACATTTACTTGTTCAAGCGATTCTGATATTAATCGTATTCTCGTACAATCCAATTCTGTTGGGTCTGCAAGAACTATAACAGCGGCAGTTGTGGTTTTGACAAATACAGTAGACTTCCAAGATATTACAGGTGCTGGTGCGGCGACATGGACAACAGCAGGAACTGGTGCAACTTATATAGGGGATTGTGGAGGAAACAGTGGTATTACATTTACTACAGCAGCAACACAAACAGCAACAATGTCAACAAATAAAAATTGGTCTGATGTAACTATCTGGACTTCTCGTGTTCCATTACCACAAGACAATGTGAGCGGTGCAAGTATTACAGGCGGGACATTAACAGCTGATATGCCAAGACTTGGAAAAGACATAACATGGACAGGAGCAACTGGTAGCCCTACATGGGCATTTGGTGCAACATCAATTTTTGGATCTGTTACTTTAATATCGGGAATGACAATTTCTGGAACCGCAAGATTAACATTCGCTGGAAGAGGATCACACACAATAACAAGCGCTGGAAAATCGTGGACTCCTTTAATGACAATAGAATGTCACAATGGAACATATACACTACAAGATGCTTTTACAATTAGTACGGATAATGATTTTGAAGTAAAAAGAGGCACGTTTGACTCAAATGGTTTTACTGTTACTATTAGAAGTTTGTTTGATGGAGCAAGTGGAACAACACGTACCATAAATATGGGTACTAGTACATGGAATCTAACAAGAACAACTTCTAACTTGTGGGTTTGGGCTTCAGCAGGTGGTACGTTTAATGGTGAAAATGGAACTATTGTTGTGTCAACAACTTCAAGTAGCACTCGCACCTTTCAAGGCGGTGGAAGAACGTATGGAACACTCCGTTATACAGTCGCAGGGTCAACAGGAACACTTGTTATAACTGGATCAAATTCTTTTGCTGGTATAGAATTTTCTGATATAACAAATGCTCGTATTATTCAGTTTACAGCAGGGACAACAACAACTATTAGAAGCGCTTCAGGATGGCAAATAAACGGAACATCAGGAAAACTTATGTCAATAGAATCGGCAACAGCTGCAACACACACATTAACTTGTTCTACTGGTACAATTTCAAGTGATTACCTTTCTATTACTAATTCTATAGCACAGGGCGGAGCCACTTGGTATGCAGGAGCAAACAGTACAAGTGTTTCAGGAAATACAGGTTGGATATTCTCTGCTCCTGGACCAATTCGAGGAGTGGGTTATGCAGCACTTTCACAAATTGAACGAGCATATTTCGTGCAAAAAGTAGGTGGAGCTGAGCCAAGAGAACCACTAAACAATATTAAAAGACGATACATGTCTGGATTTATTGGTGCTGGTGTGAGTGCTAGAACACCATTACAACAACTTGAAAAATTATGGCTTGCAAAAATATTAGCTAATGCAGGAATAACAACAATGAATTTTAATAGTGTTGAAAATTTATGGAAGTTGGTTGTAATTTCTATTTCACAGACACCTTCTAATTATTTAAACGATAATAAAATAAAATTTTATTCTAATGCGTCTTAAATTATAAATTAATTATATGTTTATGAAAAAGAAACCGATTAAAAAAACAAAAAATGAAAAAGTTTGCCCAACTTGTGGGCACAAATGTTAAAAGTTATTATCGACTTGACAAATAAAAAATTAGTCATATACGATGTATATATAGATTGGAGGTTATGACATTATGAAACCATTTAAATTACTTACAAACACAGAAGGAAGCATATCAAAATTGATGGATGCTATTTTTCACAAAGGAAAAAAACCTGAAGCTGGAGGTAAGTTCAAGAAATTTATCAAGAAAAGTAAGTAATCTCTTTCTATTTATTTTATATGGAAGAAAAGAATCCGAAATTATATCTTAACATGATCATTAAAGAAGATGAACCTGTTGAGATTGTTGAGCGATCTATTAACTCAATAAAAGACTACGTTAACGATATATATATAACTATTACTTTTGGTGACAAAAAACCAGAATCTACTCACAAACTAGTTACTCTTCTAAAAAAACTTAAAGCACACACTTCTTATTTCAAATGGGTGGATGATTTTTCAGCTGCTCGTCAATATGCCTTGGATCAAGTGCCAAAAGGAGATGATTGTTTTGTTTATTGGCAAGATGCTGATGATGTTTTAGATGGAGCAGAAAACCTACCTCAGATCGTAAAAGAAATGTATGAACAAAAACAAGCAGCGGTTTATTTTAATTATTTATATGCTGTTGATTTGGACGAAGATGGGAATGTTAAAGAAGTCTTAATAGAACACAAAAGAGAACGTATTGTTAGAAATGATGATACTTGGAAATGGATAGGCGATTTACACGAAACGCTTATTGAACAAAAGCAAGAAAATTTAATTCGTATTGGAAGAAATGATTGTCGAGTCATTCACCTTTCAAATGTAAAAAGATCTGAAGATAATTTAGATAGAAATATCAGAATTCTAGAAAAACAAATGAATAAAGAGAATCGTAAAGATCCTCGCACCTTAGTATATCTTGGAAAATCTTATTTCGACAGAGGAAAAATGCTAAAAGATAAAGAAAGAGAGTTATATTTTAATCTTGCAATAGGACTGTTTCATGAATATTTATATGGTGCTGGTAATCCAGGAGACGCTGATTATAGAGCCCCATCAGGTTGGAGAGAAGAACGAGCAACTACATGGGAACATGTTGCAGAAATAGCCATATTACAGGAACGACCAGAAGTTGCATTAGAGGCATATAAATCAGCTATTGATGAAGCGCCAGAATTCCCTAACTACTATATAGGTGTGGCTATCTGTTATATTATGTTGAACGATTATAAAAAAGCAGAAAGATGGCTTTATAATGGAATTAACACACCAACACCAGAAACTACAATTATTACATTCCCACGAGAAGTCAAACTACGAAGTTTACAAGTTTCTCTAGAAATAAATCTACATAAGGGAGAGCTTGATAAAGCTTTAAATTTAGCAGAAAAAATATTAAAAATAACCCCAAACGATGAGAGTGCTATAAATAATTATCAATCTGTAAAAAATCTTGTTGATTTTAATAAAGCATGTCAGTCTGTTGTATACTTAGGAAAATATCTTGAGGCAAGAGGAGACGATAAACGACTTGCAAACTTAGTCCAATCCATCCCTGAAGACATGCAACAGGAGCAATTTGCTTCACAAATGAGGCATAAATTCCTACCTACAAAAACATGGGCAGATAACGAGATTGCCATTCTTTGTGGTCCAGGTTTTGAAAAATGGAGCCCAAAAAGCATTAAGACAGGGCTCGGAGGTTCCGAAGAAGCAGTTATTCGATTATCTAAAGAATTGGCAAAGATAGGATGGAAAGTAACAGTATATGCTGATCCAGGTGAAAATGCTGGCATTCATGATGGAGTAGAATATAGATCTTGGTATGACATGAATCCAAAAGATTCTTTTAATGTATTAATACTGTGGAGAGCAATTGGATTTGTAGATGTAAATCCAAAAGCAAAATTCACAATGTTATGGCTTCATGACGTTCCAAATAATCCAGACTTTACACAGGAAAGATTAGATAAGGTTGATAAAATTGCTGTTCTTTCAGAATATCATAAGAGCATCCTAAGAATGCATAAAAATGGAACATACCATAAAATTCCTGACGAAAAGATATTTATAACTTCAAATGGTATTTCTGACATTAATATTACACAATGGAAAGGTAATTCAAAAAGAATTATTTATGCATCATCACCAGACCGAGGACTTGTATATCTTCTTAAAAACTGGCCAACTGTAATACAAGAAGTACCAGATGCAGAGCTTCATATATTCTATGGATTTAATTTGTTTGATATTGCACATAAAAACAATCCTGCACAAATGGCCCTAAAGAAGAAATGGATGGATATGATGAAGCAGAAAGGAATTGTGTTTCACGGAAGAGTCGGTCAAGATGCACTACATTATGAATTTTCTAAATCTGGTATCTGGGCATATCCAACAGACTTTACAGAAATTTCATGTATTACAGCAATGAAAGCTCAAGCATGTGGTTCGATCCCTGTTGTAACAAATTACGCAGCACTTGAAGAAACAGTAAAGAATGGACTAAAAGTAGATGTTGATATTCAAACTCCAGAAGGACAAAAGGAGTACTTTGAGGCTTTGATAGGTCTTCTAAAAGATTCAAAGCAACAAGAAGAAATAAGAGAGCCAATGATGAAATGGGCTCAAGAATATTACAAATGGGATAATGTTGCTAAATTATGGAATGAATTGTTTAAGATATATATACAAAATCCAGAGAAACGGTTAGAAGTTAAAGAATTAGAAGGAGGAGAAAAAAATGCAATTTAATGAAACAAAATCAAAAGAAGGCGCATGTCCAGTTTGTGGTAAAGCAGTCGTTGTTCGCTCAACACGAGGAAAAGTGTCATATTGTTCTCGAGTTTGCGCTTCGCAATCACGCTTTTCAACACGCTACAAAGGAACAATGTCTGGTCCACACGAAAGACCAACACTATTAGAAAAAACAAAAGCATAATTATGAAGATTCCCTCTAAAATAAAGATAGGTGGATTAGAATACACCATTGTAATTGAAGAAAAAGCCGTAGAAAATTCACATTTATGCGGACAATTAGATTACACTGAGCAAAAAATAAGAGTTGTAAAAGGTAAAGAAGATTATATGAATGTGACTCTTTGGCATGAATTATTTCACGCAATAAACTCTGAGCTACCTGAACAACAAGTAGAGTTTTTAGCTCAAAGCGTATATCAAATTATAAAAGATAATCCAAAATTACTAGAAAATAATAGTTAATTAGAAAGGAAGGTGAGTAAAATATGTTAGTTAAAAAAAAGAATCCAGAATGGTTCCCATCTGAAAATAAAGAATTGAAAGTGGGGGAAACGGTTGATATTACAGATCCAAAAGCGCTTATTGTGTCTGGAGATGTTGTTGCAGTCGGACCAACAGGAGAAGAAGTTTCAGCTTATGAATTGTATGGAGTAATCACTCGTGATGAAAGATCTGAGTTTGAGGAATATTTGAAATTAAAAAGTCAACAAGCTTTAAAAGCAAGTCTTGAAAAAGAAAAAAAAGAATTAGAAGTTGAGGCAGCTAAGTTAGAGAAAGCAAAAACTGAAGAAACTGCTACTGAAAAAGCAACAAGTGGAGCTGCTAAAACAGCAACTGAAGCTAAGAGTGATGCAAAGAAAAAATGAAAAAAATAGGTTCTATTACGCCAATTTGGAATCAAGAATTATTTATAAAGCCACATTTTGAAATGTTGGCTCGTGGAGTGGATCGATCAATAGTCTTAATGCAGACTGGTCCACTCCCTTCTTACAAAAATGAACATGGTTATAAAAGTGTTCCAGATATGTCAAGAACAATTTTAGAAGACTGTTTTCCAAATGTAGAAATATACGACAGCGCTTACCCAATACAAATGGACTTTCGTGCAGAGTTGTACAATGAAGGACTTGTTATGATGGAAGACTGTGATGTTGTATTACGACTTGATCCAGACATGCTTTTTACCGATTACGATTTTGATCAATTTATTGAATTTATTCAAAATAATGATGCAGACGCATATCAAATGGATTTTAGATCAGATTCAATAAATTATTACATGACAGGAGATTATGATCATGGACTTAAAGATGCACAAGAAGATGATGCTCTGGCTGTTAATCCTAAAAAGTTATTTACAGGAGTTCTTGATTATTCAGGAGATAAAAGAGTAATCAACATTGAAAATTGGATGTGTCATCACTTTAGAGGATGGAACAAACCAAAATCTACACCAGCTCATTGGGCAGATAAATTAGTAGAACAAGAATACGTAGAAATGTTCTGGGACAGAGACAATAAAGATTGGTATAAAGTACCATTAGAAATAAGAAGCAAAATGGAAAATTGGTTAAAAGAATTAGAACAATTGAAAGAGGAGTTAAATTATGTACGCTAGTCCTTGGGGAACGATAGACACTAAAGGAAAATTTTTGGGTTATCCTAATATAGCTGCTTATTGGTGGGCTGCACCCAATGATTGGAATGGCCAAATTGATCAAAAAAATCCACATAATTGGATTAAAGAATATCTTGTAGATAATAAATACAGTAAATGGCCCTCTATTGATAAAGAGTTTTTAGAATGGAATAAATTAGGAAGACCTAAACAATTATGAAAATACTCGTAACAGGTGTAGCTGGATTCATAGCTTCACACCTTGCTGAACATTTAGCAAATGAAGGACACGAAGTTCTTGGAATAGATAACCTTTCAATAGGCAGACAATCAAATGTACCAAAGAACATTCACTTTACCATTGCCGATATGCGCGATAAACGTTCAATGGAATTATACATAAATTCGCATAAACCAGAGCTTGTCTATCACCTTGCCTGTTGGGCTCACGAAGGCCTTAGTCAGTTCATGCCAGCGCATATTACAGAAAATAATTACAACGCTTTTTTAAATCTTATCGTTCCCGCAATTAACAATGGAATGAAAAAGATAGTAGTATGTTCATCTATGTCGGTCTACGGTGATCAAAATACCCCATTCTATGAGTTTATGGATCGTAAGCCTACTGATATATACGCTATTGCTAAAACCGCCATGGAAGAGGCAACAGAAGTGTTAGCTGATGTTCATGGTTTTGATTACACTATCATACGTCCTCACAATGTATATGGACCAAAACAAATTCTCTCGGACCCATATAGAAATGTTGTTGGTATATTTGTAAATCGTATTATGCAAGGAAAAGCACCTATTATTTATGGAGACGGAGAACAAACTCGGGCTTTTTCATATATAGATGATGTAACGCCATATATTGCAAAAGCTGGATTTTTATCAGAAACAAATGGAGAAATTATTAATGTAGGACCTTTGGAAGAATTTACAATTAATAAACTAGCAGAAACTGTTTTGTCTGCTTTTGGTTCAGAACTTAAGCCAATATATTATCCAGATAGACCAAGAGAAGTAAAACATGCATTTTGTGCAAATGAAAAAGCAAAAAGACTATTGGGATATAAAACAACAATAACACTAGAAGAAGGAGTAAAACAGATGGTTGAATGGGCCAAAACAATAGGTCCACAAACGTTCCAATATCTTGATCAATTAGAACTAACAGGAGATAAGGTACCAAAAACCTGGAAAGAAAAAATAATGTAATATGGAAGACTATCACTATATTCCAGAGGAAGCATATTCGCCTCCTCACAATAGAGTAAAAGAATCAACACCTTTTGTGGAAGATGAAAGTATTCTGCCCGAAGTAGAGCAAATTGTGACTGATGCTTTTGGAGATGAATATGAAAGAGATATTTTAATGCTACATAAAGAACGACTTCACGCAGAACGATGTGGGTGTGAGGCTTGTGCAAAAGCATATAATATCTTATTAGAGCAGACTTGTATGAAGTATGTTAATAATTCAGGAGACAGATAATGGAAAAATACAGACCTACTGAAAATCAAATTGTTGAAGCTAAAAATGGAAGTAATGAATTGTTTCAATTTGATGTTCCCGACTATTTACAACCAAATAACTTGAGACACACTCAAAACTTATCTGGGTTCACAGGAATTTGGCATGGAATATATTATCATTATGGGGTACCACAGGTGTCTAAAGAAGAAAGAAATATATGAAGATACTATTTGTTTACGATCATAAATATCCACATCTTTGGAAAGATGGGCTTTGGGCTGCTTTAAATATATTAGAAAAAGATGGGTTTGAAATAGAAAAATTAAACATTCAAGATTATATAGATAAAAAATATAAAAGCAACTCCCTTTTCGGAACTGCATCTTTGTACCCAATAGACAAATATGATTTTATTTTAGGATGGGGCGCTTTTAATAGTCCCGTTGATTATTTAATGCATGAATTTATAAAAAAAGATGGTGCTGAGCAGACTCCAATTGGTCTATGTATAGCGGGTAATTCCTTTCCTCCAAAAGAAGAATATACTTACGATGTTCTTTTTTATGAAACAGAATGGTATCTACCACAAATAATGTCTCATCCAAACGTAGTACACGCATTTGGAGTTAACACAGAAATATATAAACCAGAAGTTAATCCTATTTTTATATGGGATTGGATAACAGTTGGATCTTTTTCCAATTGGAAAAGACAAGATAAATTAATAGAAAAAGGAGGATATAAGTTAGCCGTTGGAGAGGTGCAGAAAGAAAACATGAATGAATCTGGCAGAATAATGAACACTCTGCTAACAAATGGGGTTATGATATCTGACATGGTGGAAGCAGAGCAACTCGCAAAAATATATAATGCAGCAGAAAAAGTTTATATTCCTGCTGATATTAATGGTGGTGGCGAGCGCGCTGTTCTAGAGGCTCGGGCATGTGGCAGGCCTGTAGAAATTGAATTTGATAATCCCAAACTGTTTGAATTGTTGCGCTGTGACATATGGAATGAATATTACTATTTCGATAAGCTTAAAGCTGGAATATTAAGTTGCTTTAAGTAATGTGTAAAGATTATGAAAAGAAAATTATGTTTGGGATCAGCAATGCCCCCAATACATCCACAACATTTAGAAGTAATGTCAGACTATGAAAATTGGCAACTTGTAGATTTATTTATAGATCATCCTGAAGTTCTTAAGATGGATGCAACCAAATTAAAAGAAGTTGAAGATAATTATTTAGAACATATCTACGCCTCACATCTTCTTGAACATATTTCTCATCGTGATATTTTATCTATATTAAAACTGTGGTACAATAAACTTCAAGTAAACGGGAAGATTACATTAAATGTTCCAGATATTGAATGGGCAGCAAGACAAGTTATTAGATTTGAAAACATGCAACCAATAGAAAGTTCTGTATATACTACTTTTGAGGGGAACAATGGCTTACAATCGATTATCTATGGAACACATGCACATGAGGGGGAAATTCATAAGTCTGCATTTACAAAGACATCATTAAAGGAATTATTAGAAAAAATAGGATTTAGAAATATTACAATTTCACAAGTGTTTGAGGCTCACGATATGGGTTGTCTTATAGCATCAGCAAGCAAATGAATGAATACACATATTTAATACGTTATAGAAAACAAGGAGAAGCAGAAATTAATAATATAAGATACACGGTTAAAGCAACAGCTCTTTCTGATGCTGACTGGCAGGCAGATAAATTTAAAGAAGAATTAGGGATTTATAGTACAAACAATGGCATGAATTATTCAAGTTCTAACGGAGATTTTTTTTATAAACAATTATTAGAAGTAATAAAAGTATGAAATATTTTAAAAAACTTTATAATAAAAGACATCATTACTATTGGAAGATATCAATAGAAATAAAATTATTTTTTAAACAATTTACTCATAAATATTGGAAAGAGTCATTAAAAGCAAAAATAAATGTTAAGATTCATAGATGGCTTCATGGTAACTGCGATTATTGTTGGAAAAATCATTATAAACGTTTCATATGAACAAAGTATCAATCATAATTCCTTATTACGAATCAGATCCTGGTAAGCCAGAAATACTACAAAGATTAACAGATTCTCTTAGAGGATATGATGAAATTATTATTTCGTCAAATGTTAAAGAGGGTTATGCCATTCCAATTAATCGAGGCTTACGAGCAGCACATGGTGACTACTTAGTTGTTATGAATGATGATCTTGTTTTAACTCGTGGCGAAGTTCGATCCCTTTGTGATCCAAATTTTGTAACATCTCCTATTGTTAGCGGAGAGAAACAAGATTTTTGGGGTTGTTGTTTCTGTTTACCAAGATGGGTATATGAGAGAATTGAAGGACTTGACGAAAGGTATAGAATATCTTATTTTGATGATGACGACTTAATGAACGAACTAAGAAATGCAGATATTCCAATGAAAGCAGTCGAAGAAGTAGAAGTTAAAAATGTTGATGGTGGTGGAAGAACATTACATACGTTTCCAGATCATAATGAGTTTTTTATAGAAAATAAACAACGATTCATAGACAAGTGGGGTTATGATCCTCAAACATTAACCAATTATTATAATAAAAATAATAGGTTGCCAAGAAAAGGAGAAATATGATTACAGTCATTACACCAACAATTAGACCAGAAGGATTAAAAATAGTGTCACAAGCTTTAAGCAAACAAACGTTCAAAGAATTTGAATGGCTGATTGGATCTAAAGAAAATCCCAACTATCTAGAAGCAAAGTGGGTCAATGATGATTTTACTGGAGGTTTCTGGAGCCTCAATAGGATATATAATAAATTATTTAAGGAAGCAAAAGGAGAGCTTATCGTTTCTTGGCAAGACTGGATCTATGCTAAGCCCGATGCATTAGAAAAATTTTGGAATAATTATGAAAAAACAAAAGCAATTGTATCTGGAGTGGGAGATCAATATGAATCCGTTGATAAGTGGGGTAAGCCTTTGGTTAAAATCTGGTCCGACCCAAGAAAAACAGACGAGCATGGAACGTTTTATGAATGCTTTCCTCAAGACGCTGAGTGGAATTTCTGTGCAATACCAAAAGAAGCAGTCTTTAAAGTTGGGGGAATGGACGAGCATCTCGATTTCCTCGGATATGGAGGGGATCAACTACAGGTGGATGCCAGGATGGATGCAGCAGGTTTTAAATTTTATTTGGATCAGACCAACGAAAGTTTCACTGTACGTCATGGGAGAGAAGATTTTGGAGGTCAGGAAGAATGGGACTCTAAGCATGTCTTATTTAATGGAAAATATCAAGAACGTTTGGAACAACTTAAGAAAGAAAATAAATGGCCAAACGTAGGTTATTTAAAATAACATTGACAAATTATGTTTTAGTCTGATGTAATCGATTTATACAAGTTGAATAGGCTAGCACAGCCATTCGACCACCTGTTTTAAAGGGTGGTCTTTTTTTGTGCCATATAAATATGCGTTTTACAGTCCAGGATATAATGAAAAAAGTTGCTTCAACAGTTAATCAAGAAGCTGGTGCACCTGCAACAAGCAGTTCAGAATACACTTTGTGGTTAGAATATTTAAATCGTGGAGTTCAAGAGTGGTCTGAAGCCAATGATTGGGAAGCTGCGAAAAAAACATATTTTCCAACTATCACAGGAACGTCTCAAGCAACTGTTGCTTTGCCACTTGACTTTGAAAAACTATCAGGACCAATTGTTTTACACGGAACATCTGAAGACTCAAGAACAGAATACCCAGATGTTATAGACGAACAACGGGGGCAATTTACATCAACAGATCAATACATCATTATAAGAGGAGATATTTCTAGTGGAAAAAATGTAATATTTCATCCTGCTAATTTAACATCAGGAGCTTCCCTTGAAATTCCTTATTTTTCAATGCCTACATCACTTGCTTCACCAGGACAAGTACCTGTTGTGCCTGACTCACAATTTCTGATTGATAGAACTGTTGCTTATATTTTTGAAGCTCGATCTGATGCACGTTTTCAATTAGTAGAACAAAAAGCTAGAGAACGGCTAATGATGATGATTGAAAATGAAAATTTAGCAAAATATAATTCTTACAATAATCCAAATTATGTACAAAATGCTCCATTAAAAAGACACGGATTTCGTGTAGGAAGAGATTAACGATTTTACTCTATCATGCCAATAACATCATTAAAAACTCCTAAATATAACCCACCAAGAGAATCCATTATTACATGGGACACTTGGAGAAAAGGTTTAAATCTATTACTGCGTGAAAATGAACTTGAGGGCTCTGAGATGACACAAGCAGAAAATCTACTATTAACAGGTTCTGGCGTTCCAACCAAAAGATGGGGTTCACAAAACTATTTTATGGCTGGGCCAACTGGATCTACAACGTCAATTGGAGTAATTAAAGATTCTTCAGAAAACATTCAAGTATTAGCATTGACAGATACAGGACTTCTTACTAAAAAAAGTGGAAGTTCTTATACTAATATAGTTGGGGCTTCGTGGCCATCTGGATCTAAAATTCAATATACACAATTGGGTGGAAATGCATATATTGTAAGTAACAATAGAGAACTAGTGAAATATAATTTCACCAATCTAATTAGTTTTGCAACGATTTCTGCTCCAACTTCATTGTTAGCGACAACGCTTTCAACAGCATCAGGCCCTCGCTTATGGTCTTGGAGAGTAACGGGGGTGGGGAGATCTGGTGGAGAAACAACTGGATCAGTTCCAATTTCTCTTCCTACATTACCGCAAGACTTATCACAGACTGTTATTAGGTTAAATTGGGCTCCAATTTCAGCTGCTTCAGGAGATTTGGTTGGATATAATATTTATAGAGGATCATCTGGTAATGAAAAATGGATTGGTGGAACGGACTATAATGTAACTTCTTTCGACGATGTAGGGAATGATACGCCAGATGCTTTTAGAACTGTTCCTTTAGAAAATACAACTGGTGGACCTCGAGCAAAATATGTTATTAGATATCAAGATAGATTAATATTTGCAGGTATTGCTGGTGCACCAACTAAAGTTCTTATATCTGGTCGCTGGCCAGATCATGAGCGATTTGACTGGTATGCTGGTGGAGGAGATGTGGAAATAGAACCAGATTCAGGACAGCACATCACAGGACTTGGCATATATCAAGAAAAACTAGTTGTGTTTAAAGAGAATTCTGTTTGGGAACTACAATTAAGTTACATACAAACAGGTGATTATTATATTTTAAATCCCACATATAAACTTTTAACAGCTTCTCAAGGCTGTTCCTCACATAGATCAATTATTCCAGTAGAAAATGATTTAATGTTTTCTAATAGACGAGGAATATATATATTGCGTTACGAACCACAGCTATTAACAGTTATTAATGCAAATGAAATTTCTGCTAAAATTAGACCTTTCTTTGAATCATTATCTGATGCCGACTTAACAAGTGCTAGCGGTATATATCATGATAAAAAATACATATTATCATTTCCTAATAGTAAGCAATCGATTATCTTTGATAGAGAAAGACTTTCTTTTTATGGACCATGGAAAACACCCTTTGGTATTGCGGACTGGGAAAAATATGTTGATGAGAACGGAATGGATAGGATTATTGCAGCAGACTCTTCTGATAATTATGTTACAGAATTTTCATCAAACTATTTAGACGATAAAAATACTCCAATTAGAACTATTTTTAGAAGTAAGCGTGAAGACTTTAAAGATTGGACATTAATGAAAACAATAAATGAAGTGTATATGTCTTTTAGAGCTATTAGAGGAGATATTTCAGTCAATATTTATATTGAAAACAGAACAGGAAATATTATTACTGCAAAATCTTTTACAATTAGTGGATCAGAAGTTGCAGGAAATTCTGGGTTTGGTATTGACGGCTTTGGAATAACTCAATTTGGAACATCTCAAGGAACACCAAGTGCTGCAAAGTTCGATTATCAAAAACACGCATTCATATATAAATCTTCAAGAATTTTTCAAATTGAAATTAGAACGTTAGGGAATTCTGATAATTATGAATTGTTGGGTGTAAAAACAATTGCAATTCCACAATCAAGAGGTAACTCTCCAAGTAGTTGGAATGTATCTTAATCGCTTGACAAATAAGATATTAGTAATGTGAAATGTATATATAAGTTAATTAGCGGATAACCCGCGTTTGACCACTCAAAAAAAACATGAGTGGTTTTTTTATGTAAAAATATGGCAAATACAATTTGGAAAGCATCAACAGTTAATGCTTTTAACACAACTTTAAATGGTAGTATTACAGATGCCGATGTAACAATTGTTCTTTCAAGTGTAACTGGTTTACAAGCACCAGGAGTTCTTGTTATAGATAGAACAGATGGTGCTGGAGGTATCACAACAAGTAATAGAGAGTATATCTCTTTTACTTCTATTAATGGAAGTAGTATTGAAGGAGTAGCTCGTGGACTAGGAGGATCTTCTGCACAGGCCCACAATTCAGGAGCACAAGTAGAAGAGGTTATATCAATAACCCATTGGAATGACTTAAGAGATTGGGCTCTAGTAGACCATAATACAGATGGAACACATTCGGATATCATTGCAGATTCTATGACTACTGATTCTGTTGTTGCAGAAACAACAAATGGAGATTTAGATTTGGCGGGAAACGGAACAGGGACTGTTATTAAGCCTTCAAGCCTCATTTTATATGTAGTTGAAGGAACAACAAATATAACAACTGGTGATGGAAAATTTTATTTAACTATTCCAAAAGAATTAAATGGAACTGCATTATTTTCAGTTCACGCACGAGTAATTACGGCAGGAACAACAGGCACAACTGATATTCAGATTCACAATGTAACAGATACAACAGATATATTATCTACAAAGCTTACCATCGATTCAGGAGAAACTGGATCTGATACTGCTGCAACACCTGCTGTTATTAATACTTCAAACGATGATGTCGTAACAAATGATTTATTAAGAATTGATGTAGATGCTGTTTCAACTACTCCCCCACAAGGACTTATTGTCCGATTAGAATTTAGAAAACCATAATTATGTCAGCAACACACTCACTTGATTTAGAAGCAAGTTCTTCACAATATGCCTCTATTGCAGATGCTTCTTGTCCCAATTTAGAAATTGCTGGAAGCCAAACATGGGAAGCATGGATAAAACCAGAAACAAATACAGGGTTTCAATATATTATGGGGAAAGTAGATGCTCTGGCTACCATTTACAAAACACTTGTATATTATACAAATAAAATATATTTTGAATTAAATGGTTTAAATGTTGGAACAGGAGTATCAAATACGCTAATTGACCCCAATGTGTTTACTCATGTTGCAGGGGTTTACGATCAATCGTCTCAAAAATTACGTTTATATATTAATGGAGAATTAGATAAAGAAGTATCTGTTACTGGAACTGTTAGTGCAACAGGAGCAAGTTTTGCTGTTGGTCGTGGGGGAGACTATAATGGTAATTATTTTGATGGTTTAATTCGAAATGCCCGTGTCTGGAACGTGGCCCGTACACAAGCCCAGATCAGAATAGATATGAACGTTGATACTCCTTCTGATATATCTGGACTTCAAGGAAATTGGGTTTTAAACAACTCATATACTGATAGCTCTTCTAATACTTATAATTTAACAGCTTCAGGATCTCCAATTTTTATAACACAGTATCCAGATGCCATTGATCTAACTGAAAATAATACATGGAACAAAAAACATAAAATATCTATTGACTCAGCTAAAGTTTCAGGATCTTCAAACTTAACCAATATTCCTATTCTTTTAACAGAAGATAATTTTTTATCTGAAATATGGACATACTCACAAGGCCAAGAAATTAATAGAAATAGTCTTATTAATCATTCGGCTTTAACTGCTTATTATCAGCTAGAATCTGGAGCCCTTACTACTGATTCATCTGGAAATGGACATACTTTGACCAATAATAATACTGTTGGTGAAGGAAGTGGTAAATTTGCAGGTGGAGCAGACTACGGAACAGGTAATACAAATAAATATTTAAACATCTCTACCGATTTAAACATTGATGGAAATGCTGCTATAACAATAATGGGGTGGATAAAACTAAATGCTGAACCAGGAACAGGTGCGTCATATGCTCTTGCTTCTCATTGTTCTAATACAGGGGCCCAAAAAAGACTTGATATAGACTATCAAGATTCAGCAGGTGTAAAAAGAATTGTAGTCGATTCAGGAGATAGCTATATTTACCATAATATGGTATTAGGAACATCAAGTTGGACCCATCTTGCAGTAACAAGAGATGCTTCTGGTAATACGGAATTATATGTAAATGGAAAACTTATAGGAACAGGAACAACAGGTTCTGGAACATTAAATGATAATTTTTTTTCTATTGGAAGTAGAAATAGTTTAGGTTTTTTTTCTAATGCAATTATTGATGATGTAGCAGTGTTTAATCAAGTATTAACAAATAAAGAAATTGCAGCAATCATAGGGGGAAGTGACATTCGTTTCTCTGTTGATTCAAGTGGCGAGGATAGACTTGCACATGAAATAGTTACATGGGATGATATAAATCAAACAACTGAAATATGGGTAAAAATTAATAGTCTTTACTATTCTGTAAATACAGATTTCTATGTTCATTATGATAATGCATCTCCAGCCCCACTTGTAGAAAATGAAGCGTTTGGAGCTCATCAAGTATGGGATGCCAACCATAAAGGGGTGTGGCATTTGCAAGAAATATCTGGATCAAGAATTGACTCAACAAGTAATTCTAACGATTTAACAGATAATAATACAACATCGTCAGGAGTAGGAAAGTTGGGTGTGGCCGCTGATTTTGAATCAACTAATTCTGAATATTTAAGTAAAACGGATAACACCTCGCTATCTGTTACTGGAGACATAACAATTTCTGGATGGTTTAAATGGGAGTCTTTAACGGGGGGAGAGATGGCGATGGTTGGAAAATACGAATCGAGCCCCTCTTCTAGTTATTTATTGCTTTGGAACGATACAGGTGATAATCTTCAATTTTACGCATCTAATAACGGAACTTCTGTTGTTAATGTAAATGCTTCTTTTACGCCAACCCTTAGCACTTGGTATCATATAGCTATGATTTATGATGCCTCAGCAGGAGAAGCCAGAATATATGTAAATGGAGTTGATATAGGAGGCGGAACTGGGCTTCCAACAAGCATATATGACAGTGCTAGCGGTTTTAAAATAGGCGCATATAATGCAACAGCACAGTCTTTTTTCGATGGATTAATGGATGAAATTAAAATAGTGGCGGAGGAAAAAAACCCAGATTGGATCACAACAGAATATAATAATCAAAACTCACCTGCTACATTTGCAATTCCAAATAGTTCTTTTATACCAAAAATGGTAATTTTTGTATAAATAACTATTGACAATAATTTTTTATTAGTCTTTAATTATATATAGTATAGACGAACATCGTCACACCACCTTAATTATATAATTTAGAAAGGTGGTTTTTTTATGATTTATTTAATACAATGGAAGCATTTTCACCATGGTTCGAAGTAATAACTCTTTCTCTACTGGGCCTTTTTGCACTGTGGGGTATTTTTGATAAAGCCAAAAAACAATTAAATACAGAAAAAGATAAAATGGAATTAGATGTTATAAATTTACTAAAAGAACAGGTGGAAGCTCTTGAAAAAAAAGTTAACAATCAGGAGAAAACAATTCGCGACCTTCAAGGTAAAGTTTTAAAATTTGAAGGAGAGAATACTATACTAAAGAATTTATTACAAGGAAGAGATGAAGAATCTGCTGAATTTAAGAAAAAAGGATTTGAAGCTATGGAAAGAACACAACACGTAGAAAGAATTATGGAAAGAGTAGAAAAAAATCTTGCAGCAATAACAGAAATAATTAAATTTCAGGTAACAGTTTCTCCTAAAGTTAAATTTGAGATTGACAAATAACATATTAGTGTATTTTAATTAACATATTAAGAATAAAACAGAACAACGTTTATTTTTAAACCCGACCACACGTTATAAATAAGTGGTCTTTTTTTATATTATGGACAACATGAAACAATTTGAAGGAAATCCTTTTGCAGGAATACTTTCATCATTAGGTCAAAGACAACAACCTCAACCACAACAAGCCCCACAATCTCAAATGCCTCAAAGACCAATGCCACAGAATGGTGGAATGGAAGATGATGATAATCAATTGATGAAAGGAAAAGGAGCAGGCACAACACCTTTGTTAATGGGAGCTATTCAATCATTACAAAAATATGTAACAACATCAACAGATCCTGATGAAATTAGAATGGCACGAAGTATTATTACGTTAATTTCTAAGCTAATTACACGAGATCAAGGTAAGATGTCAGAAAGACTAAATCAGGATATGGAAATGTCTCAAGTAAATAATGCTTGACAAATAAAAAATTAGTATATTACTCTATAGGTACATAGTTAATTAGCGGAGAAACCGCATTTAATGCACCACTCAAATGACGAGTGGTTTTTTTATGGCTCAAAATGTTCCAAAGAAGTGGACTGTATATACGCCATCTGTTCGGATGCAACTATATTTATAGTCTCTATATAAATTTTCTGCATGAGAGGGTGAGTTGAGCCACGCTGTTAGAAGTTCTTGTTCTGAATTTTGACCACGCGCAAGATTTTCTCCCATATTACAAATTTCTGTTGTACAAGGAGGATGTTTCATGTTTTTAAATCCATCATGGGAAAAATCAGTACGGATTTCAGCAAGTCTAATAGAAGCGTATTCACACATAATTTTTGATTTCATATAAGGAGTTAGATTGTTTTCATATCTAAACTCTTGTATCAAACTAAAAAGTTCTTTTTCATTTATTTTTGTATTTTCTACAGTAATAGATTTAAAGTTAATATAAAGAAAAAAGAGAATAATCGCAAAGGACATTACTAAGATAAAGTATTTCATACGTTTATCATAGTATAACATATTTATCAATTAAAGTCAAGAACATATGGCATATCAATTAATGGGAGTATCGGGAAATATTGGTGTTGGATCAAACGCACCATCACAGGCTGGAATTAAGCCTACTGTTGTATATGGTCCTCCTGCTCCAAAGAAAAACAACAATGTACAAGGAGTTTCTACTCAATACACACCAACCAAACAACCAGTTCCTACACCTACACCAACGAATACTGGAGGTGGTGGTGGTGGCGGGGGGGGAAATGGAAGATATACGGCAAGTGATGCATTGAATGCTGGTTTAGATATAAATCAGTTAAGAAGTCAGGGATTATTAAATGAAGATGCTGCAATGGCAGAACAAAATAAATTAATAGATGAAGCTTATGGTTCTGGGCTTGGTGTTTATAATGATGTATTAAGACAAATTCAAGAGAATTACCCACAAGAACAACAAAATTTAGAATCAAAAATTGCAGGAGAAATAGGAAAGGCAAACACACAACAAGAAGAATTAATTGGTGGATATGAAACACAACAACAGGATTTTAATAGAGTTATTGAATCGGCATTAGAACAGGCATATAGAGCAAGAAATGCTTTGTCACAACAAGCAAGCGCACGTTTTGGACTTGGAAACTCAGCAGGACGAGCAATGGGAGAACTTGCAAATCAAGAATTCTTTAGACAACAAGGAAATATCCAAGAAAAACAAGCAACAGGAAACAGAGACTTTGCAACAGAAGTGGGTAAAGTCAAAACATATATTGCTCAAAAAATAGACGATTTAAATCAATATAAAAATGAAGCTTTGTTAACGCTTAAACAAAGTATGCAAGACAGAATAAATGAAATTAATGCAAGAAAAGGAGAGCTTGAAGCAAATAAAGCTGCTGCTCGATTATCTATTATGCAAGATACTGTTAGTCGTATAAGATATGTTGCAGATCAAGATAAACAATTTAGACAAAATCTAGCACTAGCAGCAGTTTCACAAATGCAAGAAGTTGCAGGAAGAGCCTTCACACCTCGTGAAATTAGTACAACACTTTCTGAATTTGGTATTTCTGTTCCTTCCATAACTACAAGTCAACAGGGTCCAGTAAACCAAACAACAGGATTTGGTAATGAAAATGATGATGAGTATCA
Organism: uncultured Gammaproteobacteria bacterium; assembly: GCA_964610165.1. Lineage (GTDB taxonomy): Bacteria > Patescibacteriota > Microgenomatia > UBA1406 > GWC2-37-13 > MFZZ01. The sequence continues at coordinate 20,310 of CAZSUZ010000009.1, read as the reverse complement.
ATCATTAATGTAATAGAAACTATGAAATATGGCAATAAAACAGAAATCAGCATTAGAAGAAACACTTCAGTTGGTACGAGATAAAACATCTCGAGCGGTTTCTAATGTTAAAAAATCTAGCTTCGGAACAGGAACAAAAGCTTATAATAGTTTTAAAAATTTTTACAAAGATTTTAAGCAAGACTATAACACGTTTAAAACTAATTCATCTGAACAAGAAAAGAAATTTAAAACTGAATTTAAAGATGCTCCTTTTTATACTGCTCCTCGTATTCCTATACGTCAAGTCAAGCCTCCACAACAAGGACCAAACCCTTTCTTAAAGACTATCGCCAATATTGAAACTTCTGCAAATAAGACAGCGACAAGTTTTAATAAAAGAATAAAGCCAGGGTTAATTCGTGCTAAAGGAACAACTCAGGTTGGAATGGGTCTTCTTAAAGATACAATAAATAAATTTGATAAAAATAGCCCAATATCTCCAACTGGAGATTTAACTGAAAAGTTTTTAACACCAGAATCTAAAATAAAAAAAAGTGATATTCTAGAGCAAAGAGAAATTGGAACACAAAAAAGTCTCCAGGCAGGAATGGAAACAATAAAACAGGCAGAAAATCAATTGGAACAAATAAATAAAGAAGATCCAATAGAAGATAAAGGATTTATGGAAAACATTAAAAATCCTCAATGGATTGCAGCAGGACTTGCCATGAATGCACCAAGTTTACTTTCATCATTAGGAATTGGTGCAGCCACAACAATTGCAACTGGTGGTAATGCTGTTGCTGGTTTAGTTGGTGCCTTTGCTCCTTCTTATCTTATGAACTCTGGAGACGCATATGCTCAAGCAAAAGAATATGGAGCAGAAGAAGAGTTGGCAAGAAATACAGGAAATTTAGTAGGAGTTATTAATGGATCTTTAGATGCTTTGGGAATTGGAAAGATACTTGATAGTATTGGAGGAGATCAAGTTAAGGGACTTGCGGTAAAAGAGATTATTAAAAATGTTTTAAAAAATGGTGCACTTGAGGGAACAACAGAAAGTATTCAAGAAATTGTACAAAATACAGTTGCAAAATTTTATTATGATAATAAAAGAAACTTGTTTCAAGGAGTTCCTGAAGCCTCATTCTTTGGTATGTTAATGGGTGGTGGAAGTAGTGCGGTTGTAGATACAATTGGAGCTGGAGTTGAAGGATATAATAATTTACCACCAGAAGTAAAAGAAGGAGGATATGTAGGAAGTACTGAAAGTGAAGCAAAGAATGTTTTAGATAAACAGGCAGATATCATAGAGAAAACAATAATAGAAACAGATAGTGTAATTCCAGAAGTGCAACAATTAAAAAATTTAATTAAAGAATATAAAAAAGATCCTACTGACTTTATTAAAAAATTCAAACTAGCACCAACAGAAGAAAAAGTAGAAGCTCCTATTCCTACGGAAACACCAAATCCAAAAGACATTACTGATGTTCAGGCTGCTATTGAATATATAAACAACGCATCAACAGATGAGGAAATAATGAGTGGCGAATATGCAGCAGCCTCAAATGCTATAAGAAATTTTACAAAAAGCTATATTGATCCTTCAATTGATACTACTTTTGATCTTCCAGATGCTATAAATAAGATAGAAACAAAATTGGCAGAAATTAATCAGCCAGGAAGTTCGATCCTTGAAGACCAAGACACTACACAAGAAACTCAATCAGAATATCAAACGCTTAATGAAGGTGGTCAACCAATGATTCCAATGGGGAACGCAACATGGAAAACAGCTGAAGTAGACATGCCTGTTGTGGTTACGGGGCATTTAGGAGTCGGTCCAGATAACAGATATTATGTTTCGGTAGAGGGAAGTGATACTGGTGTTCCCGTTGATGAATTGGTATTTCCAGAAGGAACAAAACAAAGTGAATTTATTTCAAGTGTAAAAGAAAACCCTAATATTAACGTGGAAAATAGAACTGCTGTCCAGGGTATCTACGATATGACCACTGACGAGGGAAGAATTAAATATGGAGAAGAATATGTTAAAAAGGATGAAATGGGTGCATATAATCGATTATTATCAGATGAACCTCTTTCAAACGAATTACAAGGAATTGCATATGCCCTACATAAACAATTACAAGAGAAAGCAACAGAAGCCAAAAAAACACAAAATACAGAACAATATGATGCGTACAAAAAACAAATAACAGAAGTAATAAATGCTCTTGCAAAGCGGGCTCCTGAAGCAGGACAAGTTGTTCAGTTTTTTCATCTGTGGTCTTACTCAACACCTGAAGATGTTGTCTCTTGGGCAGAAGACATTTATAAAGAAGCAAATGAAATTAAAAATCTTAATGTTGGTCGAATGGGCACAATGTTAACTGAAATATTTTCTAAAAAGAAATCGTGGAAAATGGAATTAAGTAAAGAAAAGAAAGTAATGATCAAGGAACGAATGGAAGAGATAAACACTATTGTAGATAAAAAAGAACGTGCGCTTGCCATGCAACAATTAAAAGAAGAAATTGTTGAAGATATCCCTGTTCCTATTAGAGTTATTATAGATGCATATCGTTACCAAAACGTTTTGAGTGGACTAAGAACCCAACTAAGAAACATATTGGGAAACACATGGAATACTGCCATTGTTAAGCCAATTGAGCTTTTAGACATGGCAACTTGGGATTTAGTAAAATCTACATTAACAGGAAAACAGAGAGAACGTTTTTTTAGTGAAGTTCCTATTTATTACAGAGCCCTAATTGGATCTTTACAGGAAGGGTTTAATAATTTTCAATCAAAATGGAATGATCCCAACATTCAACTAGGTAAAGGAGATAGCCCAATTGATGGCGAGTATATGTCTTTTAATTCCATGATGCAAGAAAAGGTTCCAAATTATTTGAAACTGGTTGGGAGATTACTTGAAGGAGAAGATGTGTTTTATCAAACACTATTATCGAATGCAGAACAAGCAAGACTACTTTCTCTAGGAACAGACCCAGAAACAGCAGCGATGGAAGGAGAAAAACTTGCACGAGAATATTTGTATAGAAGTGAATTAGATCCAACAGGAAAAGGTGGCCAAGGTGTAATAGGTCAAAAGATAGATGCATTAACAAACTGGATTATGAAAGCAAGAGACATGTTGCCAGCACCATTAAATTGGCCAATCATGTTCCTTCGTGTTCCATTTGCTATTGCAAAAATGTCTATGGAATTTAATCCAATAACAGGATCACTGATGGCAATTGGAGCAAAAGATAAATCTAGATATTATTCAAGAGCTCGTATTGGTGGGGCCATAATGGCAATTGGAGCTTTATATGCATTAAATGGAGATATGACATGGGAAGCTCCAGAAGATGAAAAAGAAAGACAAGCTTGGTATGACACAGGAAGAAAGCCAAGATCATTTGCGGTAAATACTCCAATGGGAAAAAAATGGGTTCCAATTACTTATTTAGGACCATGGGGTTGGACATTCTCTCTACCTGCTGCTGTTAATTATTATTTTAAAGACGGGCCAAATGCCTTAAGTGATTCTCAATTAGAAAAAATTAAAGACTTAGTACTTGCTTCTATTACAACATGGAGCGAAACTACACCTCTTACCTCTGTTGCTGCTGTATTCAAAACACTTGCTGGTGATGTTGATTTTACCACACCAAAAACAGCAGGATATACAGCCAGTCAGTTAGTTCCTCTTCGAGGTCTTCTTGCTGACATTGCACATACAATCGATCCTACATATCGAAAAGCAAAAGGATTTATAGATACAATCCAAAAAGATCTTCCATTAATATCTAAAGAAGTAGAACCAATTTTAACATCGACAGGTGAAGAAGCAAAACGTCCTACGTTTGAGCTGTTACAACCCTATACCATTGGAGATGCTGCGCCTGAATTTGAAGACACATTTCAACAATTAAAAGAGACAAACCAAGAATCTAAGCTAGCTAATCAATTAGCTAAAGATTCTGAAAAAGAAAACGAAGAATTATTAAAAACATTAGGAGTTTCAACTGATATTGTAAATACTTCACAAGAAGCAATTAATAAGAAAAATGAAAAAAATATTACAACGCTATTAGACACTTATGATACAGCACAAAGCGACGAGGTTAAAGAAAGAATTGCAACGGTTTTGGCTGAAAAATTTAATACAACAATTGATGAGGCAAGAAAGGATAAGCTTATGAAAGATATTGAACAAGATCAAAAAGGACTTTCTACTGTTTCAAAAGAGAAACTAGCACGATCTAATGAGTTTAAATATGCTGAAAAATTATTAGAAGAATACGGTGAATTAGACCCAGCATTTGCACAAAAAGAGATTGAAAAATTGGGTATTAGTCAAGATGATTTAATTTACGATAAGAAGACTGCGTTAGCAGATGATTTACAATATGATGAAATTATTTCAGGAATTGATGGATTGTCAGAAGATGAGATGATTGAAACTCTTATTTCATATAGAAAAGTATCTGAAGGTTCAAGAAAAGCTCTGTTAACAGATACATTAATAGGAAAACTTGAAAAAAATGGAACTATTTCAGAAGCTCTTGCAGATTTTCTTAAAAACCTTGAATGGGATTCCAAAACAGGAGAATTTAAACAGATAGCAAGTGGAGGGTCTGGTAAGAAAAAAGATCTCTCTATTAGCGTTCCTAAAGGTGCACAGTATAAGGGTGGCGGTGGAATAAACATAAAGCCAATTAAAATAAGTGCAGGAAGTGTCAAAACTGGAGCGGGTGGAAAATCAGGATCTTCAAGTGTATATAAAACATTATTATCAAAAGTTCCAAAAATTAAAAGCACAACAACATTAAAAACAAAGCCAATCAGTAAAGTTTCGACACGCTTAAGAAACCCAGTTAGTCGTATTGGTCAATTAGGAAAAATATGAAAATTTCAGCATTAGAAAAGGCTATGAAAGATTTTTTCACTAGTCAAAAAAAATCAGCAGAGCAAAAGTTTGGTGGAAATCCAAAACAAGTTGCCAATTTGGGTACTGCAAAGAATGTAGTTACACAAAACAAAGGATCTTTTCCTGTGGCTGCTGCGGTTGATGGACGAATGTTACTCTCAACGGGACAAAAGGTAGACCCTAAAGGATATGTGCAGGATCAAAAAAGACTAGGAGTATTACAAAAAAATGTGTTAGATCAATTACCGTTTACACCACAAGCACGAGCTAGATTAAAACAAGTTGAAGTTGGAACCTTTCCAAGGCCAATAGGTTCAAATATTAATGGATATTACAATACTCAAAAAGGAAATGTAGCAATTAAAAATTTAAACTTAAGAGGTAATCCGTTCACTCCTGCTAGCACTTTGGTTCATGAATATATGCACGCCTTAGATGGAAATACGAATAATGATCCAAACTTTCCAGTCAATAGCGGTAATTTTTACAGTGATTTAAACTCGCCATCTACACCATTTCCAGAACAAAGATATATATCGGGATTTTTAAATTCATATGATACGTCTGTTGAGGGTGTGAAAGATATTGAAGGGTTTGCAGAATATGGTGCAGATAAAGGAAATGAGGCTTTATTGGGAGATTTGGGTAAATATTATAATGACATATTTCTTCCAATGAGTAAAAGCATGAACTATTCACCTGTTTATCCCTTAAATTCAGTATATAAAGATTCATTATTAAATTTATTTGGAGAATAATTATGGAAAAATCAGCATTAGAATCGCTAATAAGTTCAGTTAAAAACAATGTGGCAAAACAGCCAGGATATGAAAATATGCGGCAATGGGGCAAAACGTTTGGAGTAAATCTGCCACAAACCTATAGAAGTCCTGTTCCTGAAAATGCTCCACCTGCACAAAACCTTCGCGGGCCAGTACAAGGTGGAAAGTTGTTAGGTCTTCGTGGAATAGCGGCAGACAGAGCTAATCCATACGGAAATCTAAAAACAAATCCCGAACACACAATGTCACCAGAAAGAGATTATGAACAAAATTTTAATCGTCCGCTGGGACCTTTTAAACCTCAAAACAAAATAAAAGTTGCGCCAGCTAAAAAAAGAATTCCTATTAAACAGGTTAAAAAACCAACCGCAACTCCTACACCTGCACCAGGTTCATTTGAAGAAATAGCTTTCCCAATATTTGACAAATATAATATTCCTCGATCTGTTGGTATGGGGATGTATGCAGCAGAGGGAAGAGGACAAGGATTGGGTGCTGATAGAAATAACTTTTACAACATAGCGGCATTTGATAGTAATCCTGATGCGGCATTTAGATATGACACACCAGAAGAAGGAATAGAAGCTTTTGCACGTTTTATATCAGGACAATATGATAGATATGCCAGCCCACAACATCAGCAGAGATTTGCTAATGCTTATGGTTTGAGAGATGACCCTGTTGCTTTTGTGAGGGCTTTGGAACAAGCAGGATATGCGGGTGATCCAAAAACATATGCACAAAGAGCTAATAATAATTTTGATTCTTATGCAGATTTTATTATGGCAACACCTGAGTGGAGAAGTCATTATTAATTAGCTTGACTTTTGAAAAATTAGTCACATACCATTTATATATATGAAATATTTTGTTGTATTTAAAAAACAAGAAAAAGAATTAGTCAATGCATATTCTATTGTTGACTTTGGAACCTTGCAGTCAATTTCTAAAAATGTCATTTTAGGAAAGAAAAAGCTTGAAGGTGATCCAAACGGTTTAAGCAAGTTAGATTTAGAAGTTGTGCGAAATGAAATAATCAATGAACATAATAAATAAAATTCACCAATATATCCAGCCAGGAAGAGGATGGTATCAAAGAGCAACAAGTGGTATTGAAACAATCACCATTCATCACACAGCAAGCACACAAGTAGATGACGACGGAACAGCTCTTAAAAGAGTCTATAATACTCATGTTGGTCAAGGATGGCCAGGTTTTGCATATCATTTTTTTATCCCTAAATCAGGCAACATATACCAAGTAAATAATTTTGAAGATGTTACATGGCATGATGGACATAACTGGGACAGCATTGGTGTGTGTCTTGATGGTTATTTTCATTCTCCTCATAATGAATATCCAACAATTGAACAGTTAAAATCATTAAAAGAACTTCTTGATTGGTTGTGTACTCAAAATCCACAATTCCCAGCAGCACAGCAAAATGTATATGGACATCGCGAAAGACTAGCAACTGCTTGTCCTGGTGATACGTTTTTTTGGAAGGTTAAAAAATACAGAGAAAAAGGTGGGGCTTATGATTTTATTAATGAAGAAGCAGGCGGAGACGGAGACAGTTGCTCCCAATATAAAGCACAGATATTGAGTCAAATAGAAACTGAAAAAGATTTAAGAAAAGTGTTAGGAGAAATTACTTCAGAAAAAGATGGAATTAAAAGAGAATTAGAAGAAAAAACTAAAACTGTTTTATCTCTTAATGAACTTATTGATAAAAATAATAGGGCAATATCTAAACTTAATGACACTGTTAGCACTCTAGAGGATACTCTGCTAGAAAAAGAGAAGAGGGTTGTTGGATTACAGGAACAACTTAAAAATCTACCCGAATTAGAGAGTCAAATAAAGTATTTGGAAGAAAGAAAAACAAAATGGAATGAGATAGAAACAAAGTATAAAAATCAAATAGCTATACTAGAAAAAACTTCTTATACAACAGCTCCAGTAGATAAATTATTAACTGAGCTTTCAAAAAGAATTTACCAATTATTACCAGTTAATAAATAACCTATGTCACAAAAATACACGCTTAATAAGCAAGACATGAAGAAATGGGGCATGAACACATTGTTGTTTGCTACTCCAACCCTTTTGGCTTTCTTAACAGCTCTACAAAATGGTGGTTCAATGGAGTTTGCTTTGGGTGCAGCTTATTCTGCTCTTCTTAGCTCTGCTATTGATCTTACAAAAAAATTCGTATCATAATTCTCTAGTTGACTTTTTCAGCTTCGTGTGGTATTTTAATATGAGGAAGATTAGGGAGTGGTTATCCCAGCTGGTTTGCTAAATCAGCAGAGCGTAAACTCGTCTCTCATTGGTTCGAATCCAATATTTTCCGCTAGAGTTAGTCCTTTGAAGAGGTAGGTTCCAACTTGTATCATAATTATCGTAAGATTTTTCATTGGTAAGATGGGAATCAGGCTTCAAAAAAAGAACTTGAGAGGTAGTGGTACTTACGTCAATCTTTACCGATAGACGCTTTGAAAAGAAAACCTCATCCTGAATAATTCAAAGATAGGGATAAGCTCCGTGACAACGGGAAATCGGAGCAAAACAGTGTATAGTTCAGATGGAAGAATGCCCGACTTGGACTCGGGTGGTCGTAAGTTCGAGTCTTACTACACTGACCAGCGAATATAAGTCAGCGGCCAGACTGCCTCTTTTCCAAAGAGGACGTTCGCGAGTTCGAATCTCGCTATTCGCTCCAATATCATCCGTAACGAGGATGCTCTATGACCGATACAGCCACTCTTAAAAGAAATGGTAGTTCAGACGTCTGAACATAAAGGATCGATAAATTGATAGATGATCACTATCTAAGTGTAGGTCAATAATTTAGGATTGCTAAAGGATACTGGGTTCCAACGGTCTTGAAAACCGTGACCTTCGGGTCAGAGAGGTTCGATTCCTCTGCTCTCCGCATTAATTATATGAAAAAGCTAGACATAAATTTACTTGACGCAACAGACGAAGATTATAGTAAATCCCGAATAAAATTTCTTGAAAAAATGATTGATGCGGGTGCTAGTAGAGAAAAGGCTGAAGTTAAGTGGGACGCGCTATATCCAAATGGAAAACAAGATTGGCTAAAAGACCATGAAGTTCTTACTTCAATTGGTCAACAAAATGTAATAGATAAGATCAATGAAATTATTGATCATTTAAACAAACCAGAACAAAATACTTTAAGTGAAAAATTAGAAGAATTAGTATGACCCGTTGGTGAAGTGGAAACACGGCTGTCTGCAAAACAGCTATGCAACAGTTCAATTCTGTTATGGGTCTCATATAGGTATGTAGTCGAATGGCAAGACACTTCTCTGATAAAGAAGAGATCGATAGTTCAATTCTATCCTTACCTACAAAGTTGAAAGTCAGAAAGCCTCTACTGCTGGTGTTTTATGGGTCGCCCCCGTAACAGAATAACCACGTCTGATAAAAAACATACGATGAGCATGGCGACCTCCAACTTTCAAGACATATCGCCAAGTGGCACGGCACGACTCTTATAAAGTCGTTATCCTTGGTTCGATTCCAAGTATGTCTACATTGACAATCGATTATCTATTTGGTATAATATCCACCTATGAGTGAAGAAGGGCAGATCGTTAAACAAGAACCATTGGGAATTGATAAAGGCATACTTAAAAACTTCGAAACTTACGAAGATTATTTAGATTATTACATACGACTCGAAGAGGCTTCTGTGGCTGTTTCTTGGATTAAAGCTGACCTGTTGTTGGATATGTCAACTAAATTGAGTTTAACAGGAACATATAAATTAAGTGAAGATATTGGTCAGCCACGAGGTACAATCGTAAACTACATAAGAACAGCTCGTGCTTTTCCTCCAGAAAAAAGAAATCCCGTTGCTTCTTTTACACATCATTTTCAAGCGTCTTTTGCTGATGAATATAATGAAGAAGAAGGTAAGTTTTTAACTAATAACAGGTTTGATTGGATTAATAAATCAGTTGATGATCACCTGTCTGTTCGTCGGTTAAAACAACAAATAGATGATGAGAAAATAAAGAACGGAACAACAGTGGTAAAGCCTTGTTCTCGTTGTGGAAAAACTGATGAGAATACTCTTAAATATATTCTCTATTCTCCAGGAGAAAAAGCTGAGAAGTTCTATTTTGATCCAAAATGTTGGCAGGAAGTTGTTGAATTTGCTAATTTTTATGAAAAAAGTACGATTAAGGATAACTAGAAAAACAATATGATAAACATAGAACAAAATTGGACAGAACTAAAATCAGAACTACAAAAGGTTAAACGAGATGGAATTGATAGTTTAATAAAATATATAGAAGAAACAGATTTTAAAACTTGTCCTGCTTCTACTAAGTTTCATTTATGTGTTGAAGGTGGGTTAACCCAACATTCTTTAAATGTTCTCAAATATGGACGTTTAGTTAATAAAGAATTGAATGTGAATATTTCTGATGATAGTATCATACTTTCCTGTTTACTTCATGATCTCTGTAAGACAAATTACTATTATCTGGGTGAAGAATGGGATAAGAAATGGAAAGATGAAACAAATCAATGGCGCAAAAAATCAGTTTGGAAAGTTGAAGATAAGCTTCCATTAGGACATGGGGAAAGATCTGTGATACAAGCTGTAAGGCATATTGATTTAACACCAGAAGAAATGATTGCAATACGTTGGCATATGGCTGCGTTTGATGGAGGAACGCATTTTAATTATCCAAGTGGACTTCCTTTTAGACAAGCAATGAATGAATGTCCACTCCTTAAAGTTTTAATATTAGCAGATGAAATGGCTGAACTTCATGAATCATTAGAAGTAAAAGAATAAAAATGATTTCTCCTCTTAATCTATTTAAAAAAATAAACTCTGCACTTGATTCTTTTTTATCAAAACATATTAATAAAGAACAAAAATCTACACAAAAAACTTTTTATCCAATTGATACAAATACATCTGTTATTAATGGGAAATATTACTATAATAATAAAAGGGTTTATCCAGGAGATCCAGATTACAATAAGGTTAAAGAAGCAATAAAACATCTAGATAAAGAAATGAAAAATTTAGATCGTGAAATGAAAGAAATGTCTGAAGAATTAAAAAACATGTTCAAATAAAAAAAGCTAGAAATCAGGAATTGGATTGATTGAGCGCCGCAGTGTGAACTTTGACGTAGGTCCTAATTATCTAGCTTATACTACAGTATACTATATTTATAAATAATTAGCAATCATATATTGAGATTGCTACTTCTACTTTCTGTTCGTCTTTTTTACAGTGAAATTTCTCTGTTGTTAGTTTGTGTACTTGTACATCATTTGGAATTAAATTTGCATGTTTTGCAAGAGCATCAAGTATTGGCTTGTTGATATTATCAACATCATTTCCATACGCAGTGTATAGTTTAATGTATACTTCTAGTTTATCAGTTTCCTTAAATGAAGGATATTTTGAAGTTTGTGACCGTATCAAATAAGTTGCTTCTGCGAACCATTCTTGTCCTTTTTTTGTAATGTAAGATCTAGCAAAACCACCACGAGAAGTATAACCATAAATATGGTTTGTGCTTGGCGGCTTTGGCAAGACAACTGTTATAACCATGTGTAGTCTTCAGGGTAATAATCTTTTTCCTTACTTTCTGTAGACCACCAACCCATCTTATGTTCTTTCATATAAATATGAGAACAGTCAGAAGAACAAAACTTTTTTTTCCCAAAGCGCTTCTTACTTTCAAACTTCCTTTTAATTAATGATTTGCCACACTGAAGGCATTTTCTATCCATGTATCCCGTTTGGAAGCTCATAGTAACTTTTATTAGGTAGCTTCCTATGGGGAAAGATATTAACGAAACTTATAGCACAAGGATATTATTATTTTAATACTGAAAAACTTTCCATTTTTACCCACCCTATAGTAATACTATATAGTACTAATTTTGAAATTTCAAGTTCAATTTATTATTCTATTGCTTTGGGGCTCTGTTTCAGCTTCAAGTATGTCTTGCATGTCTTGGGAGAGTGAAGATAAAGCAGTTATAACATCAGAGGGAGAGTCTGTTTCCAGTTGAAACAGCTCTTTATGTGCTAAGGAAAATTGTAGTGCTCTTTGAAAAAATAAGATAGCCACGCCAGGTAGCGTTATTTGGACTGTCTTATTTAGAAATTTGTCATTAATTTCTATAATTTTCGTGTTGTTTTGATTAATCTTTTTTAGATTTTTTTTCTTAGCCATGAAATATAATATTAAACATATCCATATCGTTCTTTCACTTTGTTTTTAATCATTTCTGATTCTTTTGGAGTATACGTTCTCCATTCGCCCTTATCTCTATCTTCTTTTGATTGTGGAAAGCCAAGCTTCGCCTCAATTCGATAAAAAGTCATTCGAGATATTGGATATTTTTTTCTTTTTTTTCCATTTTTATCTATGTACCATAATTTATCCTGGGGTAAATGATCCATCAGCTCCTCACGAAGCTGATTAAGGATCTCACCCACAGTAATAAATGAAAACTTTCTCATATATTACACCTCCTTCATTGTGAGTAATTTATTAATTAGAATGGTGGTTCGTCTGATTCACTTTCATCTGATGCAGTTTCGTTTGTTGATCTTTGAAAAACATCAAAGTTTTTAAATTCTCTGTTTGTTTTTTTGTTCTTTGCCATACCAAGGTAGACAATTTTTACTTCATTACCAACTTCAACATCTGCCATCTTAAGATCAAGACTTGATGAGCCCCAAACACTTACTAATGTACCTTCTTCATTTTCAAGAACGTAAATATTAGCATTGTTTGGACCAACATTAGTTCTCTTTTCTTTAAAAATTCCAGAAATTTCTTTTGTTGTTTCTGGGTCCCATGTGACTCCAGAAGTTTTTCCTACTCTTTGCCAATTATTCATATTTATTTCACCACCTTTCTTATAATTATAAACTTTTAATACACTTACCACAAAATCCGTTATTCTTGTTTAATGTTTTAGACAAGAATGATTTATCACATTTTTTACACTTACTACTATTTAACTCTTTTAATTTATTTTTTAATGAAAATTCCCAATCACTTACCGTTTTAAATTTTGTTATGTGAGAAAAGTAATTAGATCTTTTTATTAACCAATTAAATTCATATTCTCCTTTTGTAGTATTGAAAACAAAATCTGGTTCTTTTGGAGGTTCGATGTTATTTTTATAAAAATGAGTCATTTGGGAAACATCATCTTCCCATGTCTTTAATAATTGTTTGTCATCTCGCAACACTGTTGTTTCCATTAATGTTAGATCATCTTTAGAAATATAAAATAATCTACCCTCTGGCTGATTTTGTCCAATTAAGTAAGTAAACAGTTGTAACTTGTGGTGGTCATATCCTTTGAAAAATCCAGTAAGCTCATCAATATTCTTATGTGACCAAAATGCACGAGAGTTAACAGATTTTATTTCTGTTGTTAATACACGTAATCCATTTGGATATTGTTTTAATAAAGACTCTCGCATCTTTAAGACTCTATCTCTCATCCAATCAGAAACTAATGGATCGGCTAGGGCTTCATCTGATTTTTGCACATCAATTTTTCCTCCTACTTTAGGATCATGTTTGCCACTAACAGTTAAATAATCTTTATATTTTACTTTTATACTCCCTTGACTTTCAATTAAAATTCCAAGCAATTTAAATATACGCTCAACTACATCAATTTCAAATATTTTGCCACAATCAAATACACGAAGCACACGAGATTCGAAAGGATTTGAGTAGGGTATGCCTTTCATTTTAAGGTATCTATCGAGGAAGGGTTGACCTATTTCTGAGGCATAAATATAATCTCGTGGTTTTAGAGTTCTTTCCGTTGTTAATAATTCGTTCCAGAGCTCTGATATCTTCCAATTATCATTTCTATCGGTGCTTGTCATTGTTATCTATATTATAACATTTTAGCACAAAAAGTCAAGTGGTTTTACATGAAACTTGAGAGATGAAAGACTTCTAATTTACTCGAATATTGTTGTTTATTTGTATCACAGAAAAGTATAGAATCTGTCGTATAAACTTTTTTGATAAGGTCTGTTTTTAGTATTTCTCCTTTAGTTATTGTTTCTTCACAATGTGCAACAACTAGATAAATGTTTCCTGCGCCCATCTTTTTTAACTGTTCTGCTGCCATTATAAATGTTCCACCTTTTGAACAAAGATCATCAATAATATAAACATCAGGAGCAACTCTTAATTTTCCCAATATTTCATATTTTGAGATTTTCCCCGTTTTGAAGTCTCGTTGTTTAAATCCAACAAGCTCGTTTGGAGAATTTATCATGGTTGAATATTTTTTTTGAGCCCCAGCATCTGGATATAAAACAGCATCTTCTTTTATATTAAAAGGAGTTCTTTTTAATAATTCAGGGATTAAAGATTCGATTTTTACTTTGTTTATTATTGCAGGAGTCACATCGGAATGTGGTTCAAATATGTGAACACTCTGGAAGTCAAGCCAATTAATGTATTTTCCTAAAGCCTTTAATGTGAAAACATAATCTTTAGAAGTTCGATCCATACGAGAATATGGCATGTATGTTATCCACAAATCAACAGGAAACCATACTGATTTTCTTAAAAGTAGTAAATGAAATAAGTCTGCATCACTTTCATATTTTAAAACAAAAGTATTGTTTTTTTCTTTTTTTACTGAAGCCAACCATTCTTTTTCAACCATTGTTTCACCAATGGGAAATTTTTTAGCTTCAAATAGTGATCCATTAAATAATATCATAGTCTGCTCCTTATCTGCGCAAGCGTCTCATTTCGCAACAACTTACCATCTTTAAAAACATTTTCAAGCAAATCATAATCAGGATCTATATCTCTACTCTCTTCGTTTAGACTGTCAATAGGAATAATTTTTCCTTCATCATTACGTATTACGACCACCATCCCCGATTGAGATTTTTTAATTCCACGATCCGTAATAGGATCTTTTTGAAGAAATTGTTCTTCACCATTTATTTTAGCATATGTAGATTTGAATGTAAGGCTAAATGTGTCTCTAGTATTATACTGATATGTGTAACTTCCAATTCCATATACCATATTTGTTGAAGCTATACCCTTTATAAATAAACCCATACATATGTCATTACATCGCTCAAGTGTTATTGCATCACCATATATACAACCAATATGTGGATCTAAAACTTTAAAGCCTGCATCATTTATTGTTCCTCCAAATATGTCCCACAAAATCTCCATTACACCTTTTCGTTCTGCTTCTGTTTTTCCATTTGGATCACCGCAAATAATTTTAACTGGGTCGCCAGAATCTGGACGTATAACAACTTTTCCTTCACGAGCCATTATTTCAGGTTTTAATTTGGCAATAACATTCTCTAATACATCCCATAAATTCCATGTATCACTTACTATAGAAACAAAACCTTTTGGATAAACTTCTGTTATTAATTTTTTATATGAAGTCAGTTCATCTTTTCCATATGCACACATAACGCTATGTTCTGTTGCAGGAATAGATGTTCCTATTAGCTCTTTTTCAATATCTGCATTATAAAATTCTTCTAAAAATAAAATACCTGGAATTGTGTCGGTCCCAACAAACGACAATAAATGTGCTCCACCACTTGATTTTGCTGTTTCAAGAGAGCTCATGCCTCTCATTGAAAAATCATGACCTTGAAATTGTACAAAATTTAGATCTCCACCCGTTGTCTTAGCATAATCGGTTAGCAGGTTTTTGTATCTATTTGCAATGGTTGCACTTGTTATTGGTTGCCACAAAGAACAGGAGAGTAGAGTTTCGATATAATTTGTTACCCAATAAAATTCAGGAGCTGTATTCTCAACCGTTAACATGGGGCACTTGATTGGAACTTTTGTTCCTTCTGGTAATGCTTTAATAAGTAGAGGAAGATAGCCTAACGTATGTAGGGCTTCTATATGTGATGTGTCAGGATCTTCAATTCCCAAAGTTCCCTTTATCACTCGTTTATATTCTTTAACAATATCAATAAGTGAACGCGAAAAGAAATTTTCATCAAAATATTCTATTAAATATTTTTTAATAAATGCTTGCAGTCCAAAGAAAATAACACTATCTACTCCTTTTATACGACTTGTTCGAGCAGTCCATGTAGAATATATTTTTTCTGTTCCTTTTGGATATTGTTCTCTATGGCTAACTTTATAAAAATCACAAAGTAGTGTTGGTGGGTAAATGTATTTCATGTTTATTTAGTAACTGGTAAATATTGAACAGGAGCAGACAAATTATAATATTCATAACAACCAACAGGAATGTGTTGGATAGTTGAATATTTATAAAATTCACAAGGCTCTTCTTCTCCTTCTCCTATTTTAAAATCTACATTTATTGAGATATAAATAACTACTACAAGAAGGATTATAAGAACAGCGCTAATAACAAATGAAATTAATTTATGCATATTCATATTATTTTTCTCCTATGGGAATTAGTAACATAAGTGCAACAAAACCTAAAATGCCAAAAATCATACCAGATATAAATCCAGCAGCAAACATAAATTGCATATTATTGTATAAGGGTGTGAGTGAATTTGCCACCCACAATTTCTAATTTTTTATTATTTAATATGTATTCTTCTGCAACTAAAGCACCAACAGAAGAAACCGATTTAACAAATGCTGCGGCTCCTTGCATTTCACAGATATCAAAGCCTGTTGTTATATCAGATGGTGTGGTGTAATTATCTGCCCATTCTATTGAAAATGTAAAATTATCTGAAAAACCAATATGCAAAAGTTCATACGTTTTATTGTTAGGATTGATATTGAGATGCGCTCCTGTGTTGTATGCTCCTTGTAGTAATTCTCTAGAGATATGATTATCAAAACAATCGATTATTAAATCATAATTTAAAAGGACATCGCCGTTTACAAGTTCATGATGATCTACAACGATCTCTCTCTGATGCCATTTGTAAATATTAAACTGAAGAGCATCAACTTTTGGCGTTCCAATTTGATCTCGTGTATACAATTGAGTCCCAGGGGCTATATTTCGCTCCTCAACGGTATCTTTATCTAAAACAGTTATCTTATGTTGTCCTTTTAAGTCAGAGGCTAAAATAGCTGTTAAATTAGATCCTATGGCACCTGCGCCACATATAAGTATATTCATATCATAAATCTTCAAGTAATAACATCTCTTCATCCCATGCTCCGAGTATCTGCCAAAAATGCCCGAATGGTGATTGAGCAAATAATATTGGATCTCTTCTTTTATCAGATTTTTCAAAATCCTTTTTATTAGCAATAAGATAAAACACTGGATCTTTTTCACATAATTTTTGAGTTGTCTTTTGATATTGTTTCATAGTATCAATAGCTTCTTTTGGAAGATCTGCAACAAATTGTTCTATTGTGTCTAACTTTAGATGGTCGTGATCCTTTAAAAGTTGCGCCATTCTCTGAGTTGTAGTATATGGAAATTCTTCATAAAATGTATTATATTTCGGATATTTTTTTCTATTTTCAAGTCTAATAATGATACTCGAAATTTCATTTACACCATTTCTCATATCTTTATCTGTTTTTGCTAGTATAGAAAGCTTATCTTTAAATGATTGTAATTGAGCATCAACATAGTCTTTGTCTACTTTTAACACAAAACTATTATCGTTTAATACGTTAAGTTTATATATATCTTTTGGCGTTAATTGTTTTTTATCTTTTTTCTTTCCTTTTACTTCTGGTTGTGCAGGAACAATATTTGATGTTGCTCTAATAACCCTGACATCTGAAGCACTGCCAGTATAACTTGTTGTTGTTGAAGAGGTGTCTGTTGTTAAAACCATATAATCTTCAAATCTATTATTGAAATTTTTATAAAAATCAGGCAGTGTATTTACATCTTTAAGAATATTAATAGAATTAGCAAATAAAAGATCGCCACTTTGTTTTTTAAATAAATCTTTTCCAAAAATTTTCATATAATTAATTAATTTATAATTACCAACTTGAACTAGATCCTCCTCCTGAGAATCCTCCACCGCCAAATGATGGACCATCACTATCAGAATCACCATTGCCACTGCTAAAAAAACTTCCACCTGTTGAGTGGTAGGTACTTGTTATACCCCAATCTCCTTGCCCTCCAATGGGTGTATAAGGAGATTCTGCAATAATAACCAAAACCGTTATTAACAGAATTACTATGAGAATAATTGCTATAAAAGTAAATCCTACTTCATCATTAGTTTGGGCTAATGCAGCACTGTCAGTTGCAATAGAAAGTATTACAGCATCTATCCCCTTTGTTATTCCTGCATCATAATTTTCTGATTTAAACTCTGGTCTTATAATATCATCTAGAATATGTTTCGATTCTATATCTGTTACATCGCCTTCAAGTCCTTGCCCAACTTCAATTCGCATCTTACGGTCATTCATTGCAAATAACATTATTATTCCATTATCTTTTTCTTTTGTTCCTGGAGCCCATTGCTCTGCAAGGTGAATAGAATAATTTTCAATTTCTTCACCTTCTAAAGATGTGATAGTGGCAACAGCTATTTGGTTCGATGTCTTATCGTCATATTCTTTTAATTTTGCATTAAGTTTTTTTTCAGTATCATTGCTAATTACATTTGCAAAATCATTTACATAATTCTTATATTGTGGATAATGATCTCCAAATACATGGGTGACAAATAATAGTGCAGCAACAAACAGTGCTACTATTACTAATACCTTTGTTAAAAAACTATTGAATGGTTCTATTTGTTTCATAGATTTTCTAAATCAATTTTTGGCGCAGCTTCTGCTCCCTGTTGTGCTTCGAACATTGGTTCTTCTGTAAAGCCCATCATTGCTGCAAAAAATACAGTTGGAAATGTTTTAATAGCTTTATTATAATCTCTAACTATTTCATTATATCTTTGGCGGGCAACACTAATTCTGTTCTCTGATCCTTCTAAAGAAACCATTAGGTCCGCCACTCTCTCATTAGATTGCAAAACAGGATAGTTTTCCATAACAACCAACAATCTAGCTAGGGCTCCTTCATACTGGTTTGCTGCTTCTACTCTTTCTGAAGAGTTGGCTGGTGAACCTGCATAACGAGTTCGAGCATCGGCAATAGCCTTAAAGACTACTTGTTCCTGTTTCATTGACCCACGAACAGCACTTACCAAGCTTGGAACTAAATCAAATCTTCTTTGTAATTGTGTGTCCACTTGTGCGCGTTGTGTTTGTACTTCTGCTTGAAGTCCTATCATCCTATTATAGGAACCAATGAAATACATAACTAACATAAAAATAAGAAGGGCAAAACCTGCTAACCCAATTAAAAAATATTTCATATTATCAATTAAATTTATAATTAATCCCAATCAATTCTAGTAGTCTTTTTTGTCTTTGCTACTTTTTGATGTGAAGTTGGTGTTCCCTTAACACCATTATTCATCCAATGTTTAAATTCCATTTCTTGCAAATAGTCTTGTGCAGTTGGAATAAATCTCATTCCAAAGTCTTCCAATACATGTTGCTCTCCGATTTCACGAACAGAAACAATTCTATTATCACTATTTGTAATAGTGTGTCCAAATACTTTTTCTAAAATATTAGACAAAAACCATGAATTATGTGTTAATGCTCTATGCCTGTTGTCTGGAATGCTTCCTTTAGAGCTATCCATTAAATCGTGAATTTTAATATAGTCTTCTGCAACTCCGCCAAATTTTCTAGCGGAACTCATTGCGTGAAATATTGGTTTACTCATAGTTAATAATCAAAATATTTTTTAGCTTCATCTCCACCATCTATTTGCTGTATATCTGCTTCAGCCCCTAATTCCTTAGATAATTTTTCTAATAAACTCTCTACCCAACTGTAATCTCTAAATCTAAAGTTATCTTCAGGTTCTCCTGCATAACGACCTCGCCCTATTTCTTTACCATCAACTTCAACAACTGTCATTTCTGATATATCGTAATCATCTTGAAGAGTTATGCTTTTAATAGTTACTTTTTTATTTATCATATATTATGGCCAAATAATAACAGCTTCAACTCCCTCTTCCATAAGATCTTCTTCTGAATATCCTAACTTTTTAAGTTCAGGAGTTAATTTTTTAAGTCCTATTTCTTGTTGTTCAGGGTCATAATTATACTCGTCTGAGTTTACGGCGCGTGCCTCTTCATACCCATTACCTTCTTCATCTCTAGAAAGGACGACTAAAGATTCAGGATTACATTCATTTAAAATTTCAATTAATTCTTTTACTTTCATATTAACCATCCTCATATTCATCGACAGTAATTCCCAGTCGATCAACTGTTATTTTTGCTCCGTGTCCGAAACAATCGTCTAAAACTTTTTCATCAAACTGATGTAAGAATTCAGAGACCGCTTGATAAAGTGGTAATAATTCTTGTGCTTTTTCTGGATGAGGGCCATATTCAAGATCCTCATATGTAAATCCATTTACCGTTACAGAATCTGGTTCTCTAAATACTTCAAACTCTGTTTCTTCTCCATCTCTCCATGGTTCAAATTGTCCCCATTGAAATGAAGCAATCTTTGGATTTTCTT
>CAZSUZ010000008.1:21122-49985 GCA_964610165.1 uncultured Gammaproteobacteria bacterium | reverse complement strand
TTTCTTTAAAACTTCTTCGTAACTAAGCATTTCTGTTTCCTTTTCTGCACGCATTTTAAATTCAATTTTATCGCCTGTTCTTTTAGATACGACAAGTCTAACAGGGATTCCTATAATGTCTGCATCGCCAAATTTATTACCAGGACTTAAATCGCGTTCGTCAAATAATACTTCGATTCCTTCTTTTTGAAGATTTTCATAAATATCAAATGCTTTCTTTTTAATTTCTTCATCAGCAAGATCAATACCAATTAAATGAACATGATATGGTGCAACTTGAATAGGCCATATAATTCCTTTTTCATCATGAAATTTTTCTACTAAAACTCCCATTATCCGAGAAGTACCAATGCCATACGATCCCATGTAAACAATTTTTTGTTCACCTTTTTCATCGGTGAATTTGTAATCTAGTGCATCTGAAAATTTAGTATTTAATGGGAAAATATTTCCTACTTCTGCAGCTTTCATTACTTGATAAGGTGTTCCATCTTCTGGATCTAAATCACCTTCTTTTGCAGTTTTAATATCTACAAATTGTTTTGGTTCTTGAATATCTCTTCCAAAATTAACATTAATTGAATGATAATCTGTTTTATTTGCACCCATTTCAAAATTAACCATTCCTTTTAGTGAATCGTCAATAATGATTATTACGTCTTCTGGTAAATTAAGAAGTCCGGCATAACCAACTTCTGCTTTTGTTACTTTTTTAACAATTTCTGGTGTTGCGAGAGTTATTTTTTTAGCACCGACTGCTTTTTTAAGTTTTGTGTCATTAATGTCATAATCACCACGAATTGCTGCAGCAATTACTTGTTCTTTTTCATTTACATAAAGCATTGTTTTTACTGTTTTTTGAATAGGAACCTTCATAAATTTGACTAGTTCATTTACACCGGTAATTCCTTTAGTTTCAACATCTTGTAAAGGTTTCATTTCTTTATCTTTTTCTTCATAAGTAGGAGCTTTACTTGGTGCTACTTCACGATTGTAATAGATATTCGTTTTTTTTGAATAAAATAACGTATCTTCACCGGAATCACAAATAGTCTGAAATTCATGAGAATAGTTTTCTGTAAAATCGCCACCAGAAGCAAGCGCTATAACAGTATGCTCTCCAATACCTAATTTTTTAAATGTTTCAACATAAGCTGGTTTTGCTTCTTCATGATAATATCTCATTAAATCTTCTTCTGATGTATGAAAACTATATAAATCTTTCATTCTAAATTCTCGACCTCTCATAATACCCGATTTTGCTCTTGGTTCGTTACGAAACTTTGTTTGAATTTGATACAAAGCAAATGGAAAATCCTTGTAGCTTGTATTAAATTTTTTTGTTAACGGTGTAATAACATCTTCGTGAGTACAGTTTAAAATATATGTCGAATCGTTTTTTGTTCGAGATGCATTGTTTGCACCAGTTACTTGGAATAATACATCAACTGTATTTATACGATTTGTATCTTCCCAAAATTTTGTTGGAACAATAGAAGGCATAAATAATTCTTGGCCGATTTTATCCATTTCATGACGAACAATAGTTTCAATTTTAGAAAGAACACGTTGGCCCAAAGGAAGAAATGTATACACCCCAGCCATTACTTGATCAATAAACCCACCATTTATAAGATATGTTGCATTGGGAGAGTCATATTTTTTACCGTTTTTTATTGGTTTAGGAAAGACTTTGGAGAATAACATAGTTGAAGTTATTGTACCACAAGATCAGTCTAAACTGTATGTTATTAATTTAATCTTTTAGTAGGTTTCTCTTCTGTACGTTCTACTTTGATTGTGTATTCTTTAGCAAGAACAATAAGTGTTGCTAAAATAGCAAGTGGTGCAGAAATTAAAGCACCAACTACACCAAATGTCATTGGAAAATCGAAAACAGTTTTTCCGTTTTTATCAACAATTTGGATTTTTCGAACATTTCCTTCATGTAAAAGTTTTTTAACAGTATCGAGCAGATTTTCTCCGGTAACTTTCATGGTTTCTGTAAATGTTTTTTCTTGTGTCATAACTATATTATAGTACGAATATATAAAAGTGATGTAATAATTATTTATTATATGTATAACCTAATAAAGCTAACACTTTTTGTGCCGTTTCTTGTGGACCAAAAGAATATGTATCAACCACTAAGTGATAATACTCTGGTTTAAAAAAATCATGATCACCATAAATACGTTTCCATTCTTTAATATTATTTTCTTCGCGATCTTTAATATAGTCTTTTGCTTGTTCAATAGTAACTTTATCTCGATTTGCAACACGATCGACTCGTAATGCATCATTAGAACAAGTTAATAAAATGCGTAGAGTATCTGTCCTATCTTTTGCCATAAAACCAGCAAGCCAAGCTTCTATAACATAATTTCCTTCTTCTAATAAATTTCTTGTTCGATCATCTAATTGTTTATGAAAATCATCGTCAGCTAAACTGGCAAGTGGTTGAACATATTCTTTAGTAAAATCTCGAAGAATTTTTCCACCAGATGTAAATTTCCAACCTAATGGTTCAAGAATTGGTTTTAAATTATCTAATAATGTATTTTTTCCAACTGCAACTCCCCCTGAAATGGTAATGTTTTTATATTTTAAATTCATAGTAGTTTTAAAACATCATAAATTGTTATCACAGCACTTAAAGATAAAAGTATAATAATACCAGCTAAATTCATATATTTTTCAAAGTTTTGATTAGGCCTTTTACCACTAACCCATTCATATATAATAAATACTAATCTTCCGCCGTCCAGTGCTGGGAAAGGTAAAATATTAATAACTGCTAAATTTAAAGAAAGTAATGCCATAATTTCTAGTAATGGTTTAATGCCATATTGTCTGGCTTCTCCAACTACTTTTGCAATACCTACAGGGCCAGAAAATTCTACATCAGTTTTTTGTTGTGTTATTAATTGATATGGAATTTTTAAAATTTCTACAGCAATCATACGTGTCATTTCAAATGCTCTTTGAAGTCCATAAAAAGGAGCTGTATACCAAGGGTAGGTTTGCATTTCTACATTTTGATTAATGACAATACCAAATGCTCCTTGATTTTTTGGAGGATTTGTTCGTGCTTCTATTTGTACTGTTTTATTTGTACCTTTACGATTTACCGTTAATGCTACTTGTTGACCTGAGAATTGTTTAGTAGCACTTACTAATTCATAAGTTGTTGTAATAGGAATAGTTACTGTATCTTTGGAAATAGAAACTAATCTGTCATTTTTTTGTAAACCAGCAGTTTGAGCAGGAGAATTTTTTTGAATTTCAACAATTGTAACGCCAGTTGGAATAGGTACGCCAGATGTGAATAAATATGAAATAATAACCCATCCTAATAAAAAGTTCATAACAACACCTGCCACAATAATGATTGTTTTTTGCCAAGGTTTTTTATTTACAAAGGCTCGGGAAGCAGGAATTTTAAGCTTTTTTTCTAATTTATCTTCTTCATGATATTCTTCACCGTATAGTTTTACGAATCCTCCAAGTGGAAGCCAGTTTACAGTGTAGAGTGTTTCACCCAATTTACGACCAAATGCTTTAGGAGGAAAACCAACACCAAATTCTTCTACGTAGACATCATTTTTTTTTGCAGCAATAAAATGCCCTAATTCATGAATAACAACTAAGATTATAAGGATAATAATAAAAGTTAAAGCGGCAAGCATGTTACATTATACACAAATTTAATGGGTTATACCTCCATTATTTCTTTCTCTTTTTTTTCTCGTAATGATTGAAGGTCGTTGGTTATATTTGTAGTTATTGTATCAACCTCTTTTTCTAATCTAAACTTTTCGTCCTCAGTCATTTCTTTTGCATCAAACATACGTTTTACTTTTTTTCGTATTTCTTCTCTTTCTCGTCGAACCATATTTTTAATGTCTTCTACAATTTGTCCTGCGAGTTTTGTGTATTTAATGCGTTGTTCTTCTGAAAGTGGTGGAATGCGAATATACATTTTATTCCCTTCTGTTTTAGGACTAAAACCCAAAGGAGAAGATAAAATACCTTTTTCAATATCTGAAACGGTTGATGGATCAAACGGTACAACAACTAATGCGGCAGAACCTTCTGTTGTAATAGTTGCAATTTCTTTTAGTTTCATTTTAGAACCGTAGGCTTCGATAGGAAGATTTTCAATCATACCTGCATTGGCTCGACCAGTTCGAATACCTTTTAATTCTTCTTGAGCAGTTAAGATTGCTTCTTGTGTAGTTGTTTTAAAGTCTGAAATGAAAGAGTCCATAAAATGATTATATCAAAATATTTAGATTCTGAAATAAATTCAGCAAGACGTAAGTAATCTTATTTTTCACCTAATTCCCAGCGAATAAAACGTGCGATTTGAATATTTTCTCCAAATTTTAAGACTGCTTCCTGAATAAGATCTTTTATTGCTTTTTTAGGATCACGAATGTATGGTTGTGTTAAAAATTCTTCAATGTCTTTTGCAGGAACAGATGCAATTTGCATTGCAAGTTCTGCGCCTAATTGTTGGTATTCTGCATTTCCGGAAACAAAGTCAGTTTCAGAACGAAGTTCTAGTAATGAAGCAACCTTTTTATTATGGTGTACATAGGAAAAAATACCACCTTGTCCAGCTTCTCTATCTGCTTTATCTGCAGCTTTTTTGATACTCCATTCATTTAATTTCTTTTTTGCTTCTTCAATATTATTATTAGTTTCTTCCAATGCTTTTTTACATAACGAAAAAGAAATGCCAGTCTCCGCACGTAATTTTTTGAGTAAATCAAAATCGATAGCCATAAATATAAGGAATAACTATTAACTAACTTGCTGTTCTTCTGTAATTTCTTGTGCTTTCTTTTGTGGTGCTACGTAAGCATCTGCATAAGTTGAAAGTAATGAAGACATTATATATTCAACAACTTCAGCAGCATCATCGTTTGCAACAACAGGATATTCAAGAGTATCTGGATTTGCGTTTGTATCTACTAAAGCGACAACAGGAATTTTAAAGGATTGAGCTTCTTTAACTGCATTTTTTTCCTTTTTAGGATCAACAACAATTAAAATTGCTGGACGTGATTCTAATGTTTCAAGTCCACCATATAATTTTTCAAGTTTTGTAATTTTTTTTGCAAGCTCCATTCGTTCGTGTTTAACTAATTTATCCCAAGCTCCTGAATCTTGTTCTTGTTTTAATTTTGTTAGCTTTTTGACATTATTATTAAGAGTTCCAAAGTTAGTAAGAAGTCCTGGAAGCCATTTACTTGTCATGTAAGGGATTTTCTTTTCGGAAGCAAGATCTTTAAGAATTGTACTTGCAACTTTTTTTGTTCCAACAGCAAGAATAGTAGTTCCTTTTTTTGCTTCTTCTTTAAGAAAGTTTTGTGCTTTTTCTAGTTGTGCAACAGTTTTTGTAAGATCAATTATGGAAGTTCCATTTTCTATTTTATATACATTTTTTCGAGCTTTTGGATCAAGTCTATTTTTTTTATGACCAAGATGAGCTCCTAATTCAAATAGTTTTTCGATTTCTTTAGTTTGTGTTTGATTCAACATAAGCATTTATTGTAACAAAAAAATGACAAAAAGCAACAGAATTAGCTATTAGTTTAGATCTTTCTAGCTACTTCAGTTATGCTACAAAAATAATTTCTATCAATTATGACAGTTTTAGTGTTTTTAAATATGTTTTAAAGTCACCACCAATTTCTGGATGTTGTAGAGCTAAATCCACAACAGTTTTCATGTATTCAAGTTTATTGCCAGTATCGTAATACTTTCCATTTTGAATTTCGCATGCGTAAATTGGTCTTTTCTTCATTAATTCACGTATAGCATCAGTTAGCCATATTTCGTTACTTTTACCTGGTTTTAGGCTACTGAGTATTTCAAAAATGTCAGGTGTAAGTACGTAACATCCGTGTGCTGCTAAATTTGAAGGAGCCTCATCGATACTTGGTTTTTCAATAAGTTCTTTTATTTGCCAGACATTGTCTTCTACATTTATAGCGTCAACAATGCCATAACGTGAAACATCTTTTTCAGGTACCCGAACTGCAGAAATAACTGGATCATGATATTTTTCATAAATTTCAATACACTGTTTTGCACGTGGAGGTTTTGAATATATAAATTCATCACCCCAAATAACCACAAAAGGTTCATCACCAATAATAGGTTTAGCACACAGAACTGGAGTACCATTGCCGTATGGACCTTTTTGGCGGATATATATAAAGTTGGCAAGTTGTGCTGTTCTTTTTACTTCATCCACTAAATTATGTTTACCTTGTTCTTCAAGCGTTTTTATTAGTTCATTTGGATAATCAAAATGATCTTCTATAGAACGTTTATGCCAACCAGTGACAATGATAATATCTGTAATTCCTGATGCGACTAATTCTTCAACAACATATTGAATAACTGGTTTATCTACAATTGGGAGCATTTCTTTTGGCATTGCTTTTGTTTGTGGTAAAAAACGTGTACCAAAGCCTGCTGCTGGAATAACTGCTTTTGTGATTTTCATAATTTAGCTTATTAGCTTGTAGGAATTAGTTTTTAGATTTTGTATCTAATACGTTAAATGACTATTCCTAATAGCTTAACTAATAATTTTATTCAAATTTAACAGAAATTGTCTTCTGTAGCTTTCTATTATCTACCAATGCCTCTATTTGTGCAACACCATTTGTGGTAGATGAAATGTAGAATACAATTTTACCTTGACTATCTGTTTGGGATTGTGTGCTTTGAATATCACCTAAAGAAGCAGAAAGTCGTACATCTTTTTCAGGTATTCCACGACCATTATTATCTCTTATAAATACGCTTACTTCACTTCTTTCTTTTCCATCAGCTTTTACTTCAAGTGGCCATGCGAAAATTAATGAAGTTGAAATATCTGCTTCTTTATTTTCATTTGCTGCTTGTGTTAAAGAAAAGATTGGTATTTTGAATATTGTAATTACAATATACGCAACAAATATAATCATGAACAACATACCAAATATGAGAATTTTTTTGTCCATATATTTAAATTATGCCATCCTTTTTGAGCAATGTAATGATTGATTTATGAATTTGCTCCTTTGATACAATTGTATCATGTTCTACGCAGTTGATAGTATGCCAAGAAGGATTAGTAGCAAGTAATGTGTACATTTCTTCGGTTTTTATTCTATGATTATCATCTGCTTCTTGAATATCTTGTGTGCCACCTTGTAAATAAGAACGTTCATTTTTTTGCATAGTAAGCTCTTTAGCTTTTTGCCAAGGCATATAAAGAAATATATGTACGTCGGGTTGTGGAATGTTATGAACAGAGTATTCAAGTTCCGTAAGCCATGCTATAAAATCGTTTCGTTCTTTGGTATCTGCTATTTTACTTCCTTGATGTGCCATATTAGAAGATACATATCTATTTGCTACAACTATTTTACCTTCATTAAGATGTTCTTGAATTATATGTTTTGAAGCATTACGATCAAGTGCAAAGGGTAATGATGCAAAATAAGGTGACACTTCATCAAGCTTGCCAAGTTCACCTCGTAAAAATTTAGCTGTTAATTTACCAAAGAAAGAGTCATAGTTTGGGAAATCTAAATGTGCAAAGGGAATTGAATGTTCTTTTAAATAATTGACAAGAAGCTCTGTCTGTGTTCCTTTTCCAGAACCGTCACCACCCTCTATAACAATAAAACGGCCTTTTTTTATTTCTTGCATACTGTTATGATACAACATAGATAATGTAAGAACAATTCAACAAATTATGAAATATTATAAAACTATTATTTTCGATTTCGATGGAACAATTGCAGATTCATATATTATTACCTTTCGTATTTATAATGAACTTGCAGAAAAATATAATTTAAAATCTATTCCAGAAGCAGATATTTCAATACTACGAACAATGAAACCTTTTGAGTTACTTTCCTATTTTCAAATTCCATTTCATAAAATTCCATTTTTACTTTTTGAAGGAAGAAGTTTATTTAAAAAATACGTTCATGAATTGGAACCAATAAGTGGTATGAAAGAAGTGTTAGAGCAATTAAGTAAAAAATATAAGTTAGGTATTTTGACTTCAAATAATGCTGAAAATGTAGAATATTTTTTAAAAAAGCATAAACTTGAGTTATTTGCATTTATTCATAGTGAAAAAAATTTATTTGGGAAAGATAAAGCACTAAATCATCTGCTAGAAGAACATAATTTGGAAAAATCAAAAACAATTTATGTGGGAGATGAAGTTCGAGATATTCAAAGTTGCCAAAAGATTGATATGTCTATAATTTCTGTTGCTTGGGGATTTAATGAGGTTGGTATTTTGGGAAAGCATAATCCATCTTATTTAATTCAACATCCGGAAGAACTGCTGAATATATTGTAGAATAGTCAATATGAATAAGCTAAAAACATTTTATAACAGTTTTATTAAAAGTATTTCCAGTCCCGCCTACTATAAAGATATTGTAAAAGCACCTATTACTTTTTCACTAAAATATCTATTCTTTTTGTCTTATATCTTTATTTTTATATTTATAGCAACATCAGTTACTTACTTTGTTACATTATTACCAAAACTTCCTGAATTTGTTACTATTGCTAAAAGCCGTTTAAATACGTTTTATCCAACAGATTTAGTTATTACCATTACGGATGGAATTGTAACCACAAATCAAGAAGAACCTGTGTTTTTACATATTCCAGAAGTTACCGATGAAGATATAAAGTACATTGTTACAATAGATACTAAAGCTCAAATTGAAGATTATTATGATTACGACACATTCTTTTTAGTAACAGATGATTCTGTAGTTTATCCAGAAAGTAATGACAGAAGTTATTCGGTTACATCTATTAAAGAGTTGCAAAAAGAAATAGGTATCAAACAAATTGATAGAAATACCTACGAGCAATTTTTAGCAATGGCCTATCCATTTTTAGACTCAATTCCTAAAACAGCTCCGTTCGTTTTAGTTGGTGTATTACTTATTGTCCCATTTATTGCTGCAGTATTTGAGTTTATGAGAAACATTATTGTTGTTGCTTTATTATCTGTTATTACATTTGTCTTTGCTTTACTGTTAAAAATTAATCTGCCCTTCTTGAAAATATTTCAAATGGGTTTACATGCAGTAACTATTCCGCTCATTATTATGGTTATCTTATTTTTTACAGGAGCAGCAATTCCGTTACTTTTTATAGCTAGCTTTTTGTTATGGATGGTTATAATCTTAACGCAGTATAAAGAAGTTACAACGTAATAACTTGCTCCGGTTGAGTATTTCCTTCAAGAACAAGTTTAGCAACTTTATCCTCTACATATTGTCGCATTACTCGTTCTAAATTTCGTACACCAAATTGGGAGTTGTACCCTTTTTCAATAAGTTGTTTTACTGTTTCATCTGCAACTTTTATATGGACTTTATGCATCTCATAGATTTCGCGATCAATATCTTGGACAATTTGTTTAGCCAGATTAAATGCTGTATCATTTCCGAGTTGTTTATAGGTAATAATGCCATCAAATCGATTTAAAAATTCTGGTGAAAATAATCCTCTTTCAATAAGAAAATTCATAACAAAATCTGTAGTTGCTGTTTCATTATCTTGAAGTGCTTGTTTAATAAGCAATTGTTGCATATCTTGTGCACCAGCATTACTTGTTGCAATAATAATTAAGTTTTTACAATCTACTCGTTGACCATAACCATCTGAAAAATAACCTTCATCCAAAATAGTCAGAAAAATATTAAGCAAATCTTTGTTTGCTTTTTCTATTTCATCAATAAGTAATACAGCATAGGGATTTTCTCGAATTTCATTGGTTAATAATCCGGGGTTTAATGTTTCTACAGAACCAATTAATTTAGCAATATCCTGTTTTGTTTGATATAAAGACATGTCAAATCTAATCATTTCAGTAGTTTCCCCGAAAAATACATCTGAAATAACTTTTGCTGTTTCTGTTTTCCCAACACCTGTTGGTCCTAAAAATAAAAATGAAGCGATAGGTTTTTTTCGTTTACCAATGAGTAAAAAAGATCTACGAATGGTAGATGCTACTTCTTTTATAGCATGATCCTGCCCCAGAATTGCTTTTTGTAACAATTCTTCCATGTGTAATAATTTTTGTTTTGTTTCTGATGAAACAGTTGTTGGGACATTTGTGCGTGTTGCAATAACAGTATCAATTATTTCTGGAGTAATTATTTCTCGTTTTAACGTTTGAACGGTATACACACTTGCCCAATCCAGCAGTTGCAAAGCTTTTTCAGGGAAAGGAATTGTCGTTATATAATAATTACTTTTATCTATAACAGCTAAAATTGTTTCGTAGGGAATGGTAATTTTGTATCTTTTTTCAAATTGAAGTGCTTGATCAAGCATTATAGTAAATGCTTTTTCTTTTGAAATTTCTTCTACATCGACTTTAGAAAATGCTCCTCTTAATAATTCATTTGGATAAATAAATTTTTCATATAAAAATGGTGTTGTTATACCAAGAAATTGAACATAAGATGAACTTGCAAATTTTTCTATAGAAGAAGATAAATCTACATGTCCTTCTCCTACTGACATATATCGTTCTATAGAATCTATAACTATAATAACGTTTTTAGTTTCTGCTGCTTCGGCTAAAAGTTGTTCAAAAAACTGTTCTCTTTTTTTACCATCAGTTTGCTGGGTTAATATTTTCTCCATATTCAGCTTAAGAAGCCTTTTATATGCAAGTAATGGACTGGTGCGTCCTTCATAAATTTTTTTAGCAAATAAATTTATTATTGTATGTTTACCAACTCCTTTTTCACCAACTAAAATAGCATTTGCTTCTTCTGATTGAGAAAGTACTCGTTCAATAAGCTCGGATTCTTTTTCACGGCCAATAATATGATTGCGAATTGTTAATTGATAAGAAGTTTTAGTTAAATCCTCTGTATATTCATCAAGAGTTGGTGTATACCCTACAGCCCAATCTCGTGCAAGTGGTGGTGTTGAAATAAGTTTTTTTAGTTTCCACCAGGGTGTATGTTTTAATTGAGTTTCGTATAAATATTCAAACCACTTTTCAACTGAAGGTTTGTAATCCAGATTTAACATGTGGCTTTCAATAAATTTATTTTTCAATTCTTCTTTGTTCTCTGTTTCACTTTGTAGTACATTATTTTTCATAATTGCAAATGGATACAACATGAAAGCAATTAAAAAAATAAAAGGAATACTAAGCATATAAAACCCCATAAAGAATACAAAGAAAACAAGAATAGAAAAACGCATGACAAAGCCAATAAATCGGGAAACCCAATTAAAACTTAATCGACCAAAAAATTCGCTAAACGTAAAACCACGAATTGTTTTTTTTGCTTTTAAATTTTTCCAAGGAGAAAAAAGTGTTTTGGTAAGTGTTGTAACAGAAAAAAAGTATGGAAAAAAGATAAATAAATTTGAAAGAGCTTCTATTAAATTACCAAAATATGAGGAACGTTTTTCTGCCATAGTATCAGGATATCATGAATGAGGATGTGGTGTAAAGATAATAAGAAACTATGAAAAAACCTCTCCTCCTTGAGGTTTTTTCAAGAAAGAGAGGCATTATATTGACTAGATATCAATACTTTGAGTAAGCAGGTGAATGAGATCTCTTCTTTTCGAAGGATTGTACCCACGTCCTGCAGACATTCTTGGTTCTCCATGGTCATCAGTGTATCCAACAGAGACATACACCATAACATTCTCGGATATACTTACTTTAACTAGGTACTGTGATGAATGCCATGAGTTGTCTGGATAACTAATTACAGCATTATCAGCAAGTGAAATTGTTGTTATTGCACTTAGCTCACAATGCAAAACTGCTACCCACCAGCGATGTTTGTCATCGAGGTATGGATGATCTAAAATCAATAGCGTTGGCGTGTATCCAACTTGTTTAGTGAACTGTTTTACCATTAATCCAGGAACAAGTTCATCTACATCAAGGATTTGACCTTCATGAACTTCTCTTACCATTAAGCGGTTCATGTAACCTCCGTATTAGGATATAGTCATTAAACAGCCCATACAGTCATAGAAATTATACTATAGTTTAAGAGTTTAAGCAGTGTGGACCCTACAGGGCTCGAACCTGTGACCTTTCGGATGTAAGCCGAATGCTCTACCAACTGAGCTAAGAGTCCAAGAAGAAATGTGGGTGTAGAAGGGATCGAACCTTCGACCTCGTTCTTATCAGGAACGCGCTCTACCACTGAGCCATACACCCTATATTTGCAATCTTACCATTATATCAAAACTTCAACAATAATAAACCCTAGATTATTGAAAAAAAATATAGTATTATAAACTTTTCTCAGATAGCAAAGTTACACAATTATGTATATACTTTCTATCATATTAATATTTAATATAAACTCCTATGTTTGTAACTATCATAAACGATTGTCGAGATGCTAATGAAATGGGTCGTCAAGGAACACGTGCCTCAATTTTATTTCCACAAGCAAATGTTACGTTTATGGGTATCAATAATTTTAATGAAATTGAAGCAGCAGGTAATTTAGTTGATGTTATTGATGCAGCAACAGGAGATGAAGGTGTTATTTTGGTAAACGCGGCACCACGTCATGGATCTGGTAAAAAATATCCAAACGGTACTCCTTTTGGATTCTTTAGACATAATAAAAAAGTAATTGCAACAACTGTAGCAGGACAAACACTTTCACTTGCTAAAAAATTTGGTTTAATTGATAAACTCTACGTTACAGATATCCCAACCGTTCTTGAACAGATGGTTAAAGCTGGCAAATTTGAAGAAAGTGCAAAAGATCGAACAGTATTAACACAATTTAGAAGTTATGAATATCTTCCATTTATGGCAAAATGGGTTTACGAAAATGAAGATGTTCCTGCAGAAGAAATGAGTCTAGATGAAATTCCTGAAGCACCAAAAACTGTTTGGTGGGTAGATAATTTTGGAAATTCCAAAACAACCATTCTTCCAGAAGAAATTGATTTTGCTCCAGGCAAAAAAGTAAAAACAAAAGTTGGAGAATTTACTTGCTATAACAGATTAAAAGATATTCCAAATGGAGAAATTGGTCTTATTATTGGAAGTTCTGGATATCAAAATAAAAGATTTTTGGAAATTGATATTCAAGGTAAAAGTGCAGCAAAAGAATTAGGTTTACATTCTGGAATTGAACTTTTTTAAGAATTAGATGTCATCCTCGACTTGATCGAGGATCCAGTTTAATTTTATAGATTCCCGCTTTCCCCCTAAAGGGACTCGCCTTATAAAGGCAGCGCGCGGGAATGACAACTGATTATGAAAAAACTTATAGTGGTTGCCGATTGGGCAACAGATTCATTAACATCTCAAGAAATAAAAACGACAGTTGAAGGTTATTTAGATAATCCTTCACATCCAAATATTTCTTTTGTATCTTCTACTCCTTCCACAATTCATACTGCATATATATTGTCACAACTTGTAGAAACAGAAGAACGCTTTGGTCGTCCACTTGACACTGTAATTTTTCAAGGATCAGATTCTGTTGCGGATAATGCAGAAGGACTTTCTAAACAATGGGGACAATTTGTTATTGTAAGATTAAAATCTGGACTTCATATTGTTGGTGCAAATAGTGGATTTGTATATTCACTTATTAAATCTAAAATCGAAGCAGTATTTCAGTACCCTGGTCTTCCAGATACAGGGAGTTTTAGAGCCAGAGATAATTTTGCACGCATTGTTTCTTTGCTAATGGAATCCAAACAAGATGATTTAGATTTAGAAGAAGCACATTTAAACATGATTCCAGAATTACAAGATAATTATATTGCTCATATTGATAGCTTTGGCAATATTATTACAACAGCTCCAGAATCTGTTATACAAGAAAAACATGGATATGGAGATGAGGTTACTATTACAGTTAATGGAGAAACCAAAACTGCTCAATATGTAAAAAGTTTATTTGATGGTCAAGCAAATTCATTAATTATTTATCCAGGTACAACTGGTAATCCAGATGATCCATTTTTAGAAATAAGTATTTACGCAGATGTACTTGACCATACCGCAGAAACAGGATTGTATCATTTTGAAGAAATTATTCCAGGGCATAAAGTAGTAATAACATAAAATCCTGTATAATGTGTTGGTATGTACCGTTTTTTTAATAAAACAGATAATAAAAAATTTTTTACCGACTGTCCTTCGTATTTTAAAATGATCGGTATTTATGTTTGGGGAGATTCCTTCATTTTTATCCCATTTCATATTATTATTTTTATTTTTTCACTCATATCTTTACCATTTGGCTTACTTATTTGGTCTATTTTCTTTTCTATCCGTTCATTAGGAGAAGTTTTATATTGGTTTTTACAACAATTTGGAGACAGAACATATAGACCACATGACTTTGGTTTTAAACATATAGATAACCATGCTGTTTATATTTTTTATCAAACAATTATGACAGTTCATGCAACAGTTGCTATAACGGCACTTATTGTTTTTATAAAATTTTGGGAAGTATTGCCGCCAACATATATAGCACTGTATCAACAGATTATATTAGCGATCAGAT
Source organism: uncultured Gammaproteobacteria bacterium (assembly GCA_964610165.1). Taxonomy (GTDB): domain Bacteria; phylum Patescibacteriota; class Microgenomatia; order UBA1406; family GWC2-37-13; genus MFZZ01. The sequence goes on along the minus strand of CAZSUZ010000008.1, from coordinate 35,394 downwards.
AATAACTCTACATTAAGATTATGTAGATACGCAATATGAGTTGTAAGAAGACGTAATGCAATAGTTGCATTATCTTGATCTAATTCATTTAATAAACTAACTCCCAAAGAAAATTTTGCTTGTTCTGTTTCTAATTCTGCTTTTATACAATTTGCACTTCCAAAAATGTTGCTTCGAATATGTGGATCAAATTGCAGTAATCCATCAAAAAGTAATGGATTTTTATAGGACTCGACAATTAATGGTATATACAGATCTGGACGAATTATACTTTGATGTGAATATTCGTTAATAATGAGTTCAACTCTTTCATCTGGATCAGCATAATTATAGATTGTATGAACCATTTCATCAGATGTCTGTGTTGGTGCTTCCTGTATTAATCCAGCATTTTGAACACATTGATAATATTTGTTAAGACTTATTGGAACACGAATTAAGGGAGGAATATATTGTTCTAATTGAGGAAGATTTTTCTCTGGCATAGTAGTAACAAGTAGTAATTTTCAGCTTTAATCTGTTGAACGGGTTAGGATTTCAAGTACCTAAACCTCTTTTTTTTTCTTTAAAAAAGAAATGAAAAGATTATAAAAAAAAGAAAGGAGGTGATCCATCCGCTCCTTCCAGAACGGATACCTTGTTACGACTTAACCCTCATCGCCATCATTACTCTCCCCCGCCTAATGGCGAGGTTCGAATATTAACGACTTTGTTGGCTTGACGGGCGGTGTGTGCAAGAGGCAAGAACGTATTCACCGCGGTATAGCTGACCCGCGATTACTACCAATTCCGGGTTCATGAAGGCGAATTGCAGCCTTCAATCCCAACTGAGAGAAGTTTTATGAGATTGGCTTATCATCGCTGATTTGCAAAGCTCATTGTACTTCCCATTGTAACATGTGTGCAGCCCAGGGTATAAGGACCATGCTGACTTGACATCTGCCCCTCCTTCCTCCCGATCAAAGATCGGGCAGTCTCTTATGACACTTGTAACATAAGATGGGGGTTGCGTTCGTTGTCCCACTTAAGGGCACTCCTCACGGAACGAACTGACGACAGCCATGCAGCACCTGTACAGCACCTTCGAAAGAGTCCTACTTTCATAGGATTAGCAGCTGTATGTCAAACCCTGGTGAGGTTCTTCGTTTCGTTTCGAATTAAGCCACATGTTCCACTGGTTGTGTGCCTCCCCGCCAATTCCTTTGAGTTTTAGCCTTGCGGCCGTACTCCCCAGGCGGTCTGCTTAACGGGTTACCTTCGCCACACTTTTCCAATAAATTGAAAAAATGCAGCTAGCAGACATTCGTTTAGGGCTAGGACTACGCAGGTCTCTAATCTGCTTCGCTCCCCTAGCTTTCGTGTCTCAGCGTCAGTTTCCTTCCAGTAAGCCGCCTTCGCCACTGGTGTTCCCGAGAGTATCAACGCATTTCACTACTCCTCTCTCAGTTCCGCTTACCCTAAAGAAAACTCTAGCCGTATAGTATTATCCCGGGTCCGATGTTGAGCATCGGGATTTTAAAGATAACTTATACAGCCGCCTACACGACCCTTTACGCCCAATTAAACCGGATAACGCTTGAAGCCCACGTATTACCGACGCTTCTGGCACGCAGTTAGCGGCTCCTTTCTAGTAGGGTACCGTCAAATCCTTGCGGATCTTCTTCCCCTACCACAGTAGTTTACATACTTTCGTACTTCTTCCTACACGCGGTGTCGCGCGGTCAGGCTTTCGCCCATTGCCGACTATTCCTGATTGCTGCCTCCCGTAGGAGTGGGGGCCGTGTCTCAGTCCCCCTCTGGCTGACCACCCTCATGAGGCCAGCTACCCGTCATTGGCTTGGTAGGCTATTACCCCACCAACTACCTGATAGGCCGCAGGACCATCCCTTGGCGACTTGCGTCTTTACTCCCGATAAATCGGGAGACGATAGGGTATTATCCCACCTTTCGGTGAGCTATCCCCTACCTAGGGGTAGGTTCCAACGTGTTACTCAGCCGTCCGCCACTTGTGTTTTTGGAGCAAGCTCCAAAAACTTACCGTTCGACTTGCATATCTCAGGCACACCGCCAGCGTTCATCCTGAGCCAGGATCAAACTCTTATAAAAACTTTAAGAGAAACTCTTAAAGAATCGTGTTGTTAGGAAAAATCTCTTCTTCCTAACCCATTCACCAGACTAAAAATGTATATTGCTGACTGATCAAAAAATATTCTGCGAGGAAAATATTTTGATCAAAAAATTACTACTTGTTGTTAATGTGCAAGGAATTTATTCTAGTTTATGTACCCTTCAATGTCAAGCATAATTAAATATCCCTGACAAATGGGTAAAAACAAGATAAACCTTCTTAAAGTAAAGATATTATATCACGGGTTTTTATGGAATTCACTTGCATTTTAATGACGGTTTATTCATAATGTTTTTATGCTAAAAAATAGTTCAAAAAATGGATTTACATTAATTGAACTTATTATTGTTGTTTCGATAATTGGACTTCTTTCCGTAATAGGAATATCTTCATACAGCTCAATTCAACAAGATGCAAGAAATGCAAAACGAAAAGGAGATTTAAAAGAGATGCAAAAAGCGATTGAATCTTTTAAAGCGCGTAATGGTTTCTATCCCAGCACTGTAGGTAGAACAGGGTGTGTTGATTCGGCCGTTGTTACTGGAGATGGCAGTTGGTGTGGATTATGTGAAAGTGTAAATACAAATGGTACATTTACAGATTCAGATAGCGATGGTACATCCACAACAACAGATACAGGAGATACTGGCTATATTCCAGATTTAGCGCCTATATTTATACCAAAACTTCCACAAGATCCAAGAAATTCTATTGCAAATACAAGATCACCAAATTCTGGCTGTGCTACTGGTACAGTTAATTGTTATCAATATAATTCAAATGGTAGTGACTATAAATTAATAGCTCACTGTACACCTGAAGGTACCCTGTCAACTACTGATGCATTTTATGATTCAAGAAGACCTGCATACTCGTGGCAAGTATCTTCAAGTTCAGTAACATTAAACTGGTAATATGAAAAAAGGATTTACTCTTATTGAGCTTATTATTGTTATTTCGATTATTGCTTTACTTTCTGTAATCGGCATTTCTACATACAGTTCAGTTCAAGTTGATGCTCGTAACTCTAAACGTAAATCTGACCTAAAAGAAATAAAATCTGCTTTAGAACTATATAGAAGTGAAATTGGTACATATCCAAGTACAGCAGGAAGATCTGGGTGTCCAGCTACTGGTACAGTAGGAGATGGTAACTGGTGTGGGTTATGCGCTACTTATAATACTGGAAATACATTTCAAACTACTGACACAGATGGAACATCTACCAGTAGTGATACCGGTGATACAGGCTATATTCCAGATCTAGCGCCAGTATATATACAACAATTACCAGTTGATCCAAGAAGTAGCTTTGTAAATGGTAGTTCAGGTAATTCAGGATGTACAACAAATGCAGGAGCAAACTGTTATTTATATAACTCAAATGGAGTGGAATATAAATTACTTGCTCATTGTACACCTGAAGGTACAATGAATGCTAATGATGCTTTTTTTGATCCAATAAGACCTACACATGCATGGCAAGTTTCTTCTAGTAATACTTCAAGGAATTGGTAAGTTAGCTAAAATGAATTAGGAGATACTTCGTAAATTTGAGTAGTATAACTGCCACACCATAATTGTTTTGGATTCCAGTGAAAATAATAGTTTTTTGCTCCACATCTGTCAGGATCGCTTGTATTTTCTAAACGAGCATTTAGATCATATTGTTGTCCGTCTGTTGAGACAACTCCATACGCATAGACATAATTAGCATAAGTTGCATTCCATGGTCCTGCTCCACCTGATGCATTTTCAACAACATTAATTGGATCAATAGGCAGACTTTCAATATAAGTAGGTACTAATCCAGGTATCCAGTTATTTGCTCCACTTGTACTATACACCCATCCTGCAGAAGGTGGAAATCTTCCATTTGCTGCATAGTATGAATTTAAAGCGTTAGTTATTATTTCTAGATCTGCTTTACGACGAGAATCTCGAGCAGTTTGTTGGAATCCGCTATAAGAAGATACACCTAGAGCAGAAAGAAGTGCAATAATACCAATGACTACGATTAGTTCAATAAGAGTAAATGATTTGCGCATATTATTGTCCAACTAGTTTAAAGATTGTTTCAGGATCTTTATCTAGTTTCATTAAACCATAGATAGTTGCGTCTGTAAAGTGTTCAGTAACAAAGGTGTCAATTTCTAGTTCTTGAGTAAAAAAATGAGCAACACCAGGTACTGCAGCCATGCTTCCAGTTAAAGCGATACCATTTTTAAATACAGAATCTGCAATTTCTGGAGGTGAAAGCTCAATTAACTCTTTAGCTGCATCAACAACATGGTGAAATTGACTCATGAGTGCTTCCCGAACATCTGAAGATTTTAGTTTAATGGTTTTTGGAAGACCAGTTTCTAATGATTTTCCACGAACACTGATTGTTTTTTCTTCGTTAGTAAAATTTAATAATTTAATCTTTAAATCTTCACAAGTAGCTTCACCTAGAACAATTCCATGCTTTAAGTATGTATAGTTTGCAATAAGTTTATCCATGTTTTCACCGGCAGATTTTAATGCTCTTTGAGAAACAATACCACCACCACTAATAATACTTAATTCAAATATACCACCACCTAAATCGATAACAAAATGTGGCTCATGTGAAAAAATATCGTAACCACAACCAGCAGCCGTAGCAAGTGCCCTTTCAATGACAATGACATCATTACAATCAGATTTTAAGAGAACTTCTTCGACAGCTTTTTGTTCTATTTCAGTTGCTATTGAAGGAACACTTGTTAATCCTTGTATAGGAGGTTTAATAATTTTATATTCAGATAAGTATGGTTTCACAGCCTTCTGAAAAAGATGATGTAAAAAAGCAACTTGCGCATCAAAATCATATAAAATACCATTCACAATAGGTCTTACAATATGAATAAAATCTGGTGTTTTCCCGACAATTGTTTTTGCTTCTTGTCCAAAAAAAATGAATTCTTTAATTTTTGAATTATACCCTAAGTATGTTGGTTCTCGAAGTACTACTCCTCTATTATTTATCGCAATACGCGTATTTGTAGTTCCAATATCAAAATAAACTTTAAATGAAGATAAAAAAGGAATATTAAATTTGCGGAAGTTTTTTAAAATGGAAACCATATTGTTATAATGATACTATCTAATATGAATTTATTTAAAGAAAAAATATCTTTCTTACATTATATCCCGTTTTATTATTATCTACTCGTTTTTATTACTCCTCTGCTGATGAATGCAACAACCTCCGAAATTTTTGAATTTAATAAAATGATATTCATTTATTTTGTAACTCTTATTATTACATTTATATATTTTCTTCATATTATTGTTAAACCTCAAAAAACAGTACATTCTTTTTTTACTGGTATTTTTTTCCTATTTGTTATATCTCAAATTCTTTCTACTATATATTCAATTGACGTTTTAACCTCTGTATTTGGTTATTATGGAAGATGGAATGGCGGATTACTTTCTATTGTGACATATGGAATATTATTTTATATTTTTACTCAAACATTCTCGAAAGAACAAGTTATAAGATTATTACAAGTTTCTTTACTCTCATCATTCATAGTTATTGTTTGGGGATTACTTGCAACAGTTGGATATGATTTATCTTGTTTTATTTTTACTGGGAGTTTGACTAATAGTTGTTGGACTGCTCAGTTTAATCCAGCTGAACGAATGTTTTCGACAATTGGTCAACCAAACTGGCTTGGTGCGTATTTAGCGTTTCATTTTTTTATTGGAGGATATTTTTTTAGTAAAAATATGTTAAAAAAACCCTTCAATATGTTGCTGTTAGGCTATCTTGTGTTAAATAGTATTTCAATATATCTTACAAAATCGAGGTCTTCTTTACTTGCGCTTGGTATTTCTGTAACAATAGGTATAGTTATTTTTCTGAGTAAAAAATTTATTATTAAAAAACGTACGGAAGAGGTAGTAATGATTGTTTTTGCATTAGGAATATTTATTATTTTTTTTACTGGCTGGAAAGCAGGATATATTCAAGAATTTTTTGCACTGCCTTCCAAAACTACTGCAGTTACGGATTCATTTGATATTAGAAAAGTTGTTTGGAAGGGTGCAATAGATTTAGGTTTAAAATATCCCTATTTTGGATCTGGTCTTGAAACATTTGCATACTCATACTATTTTACTCGTCCATTAGCACACAATTTAACTTCTGAATGGGATTTTATATATAACAAAGCACATAATGAATATTTAAATTATTTTGCAACAACAGGGTTTATTGGTGTTTCTGCATATGTAATTGTCATCATTTCTGTGTTTATTTTATTCTGGCGATATTATGAACAAGATGAAGAAAAAATGAAGATAGAGAAAGATACATTGCTTGTAACTTTTATAATGCTTGGGTATATAACAATTTTAATAACCAATTTTTTTGGTTTTTCTGTTTCAACAATACAATTATTATTTTATTTGACACCAGCTTGTGTTATTGCGTTGCTTCAAAAACCTAAAGAGTTTAAAAAATTATCATTTAATTCGTTAGTAAATCGTCAGAAAATTGCTATAACACTTGCTTCAATTTTATTTATGGGAGGAATTTGGTATTTACAAAATTATTATGTAGCAGATGTAGAATATGCAAAAGCAAAAGTAAAAATGTCATCGAATGATTATGCGGAAGCACTTGTTTTGTTAGATTCTGCAAGAAGAAGAAAATATGAACATGTGTATGAAGATAAAATGTCATATACATTAGCAAACTTGGCTTTTGTATATTCATTTGGTGAAGAAAAAGAACGGGCAAATAGATACATAATGCTTGCAGATGTTGCAAATATAAGGACATTAGATTTAGCACCTGAAAACATTCAATACTGGCGAACACGCGGTAAAAATTATTATTTGTTTTATCAAATTACAAATAATGAAGAAGATTTACAAAAGGCACTTGTAGCTTTTGAAAAAGTAACTTCAATAGCAAAATCAGATGTTCAAAGCAAATACACGTTAGCATTATTTCAATGGATAGCAAGTCGTGAAATGACTGATCCAGATAAATCTTCATTGCTTTATGGGCGTGCATTGGAAGAAATTAAAACAGTTATCGATCTTCGACCTAACTATGTAGAGGCACAGGAATTGTTAAGTGAAATGTTAGCAGGTGTTTAAAAACAGGTTTCGAGCTTAACTACTTCTGTTTAACCATATAAAAAAACGGACTCATAAGAGTCCGTTTTTATTAGATAACTAACTAATATTAGGATGGGTTGCCTGCTTGAATTGGAGTTGATGGATCTCCAGTATAAATTTCAAACCATTGTGATGCATCTCCTCCATCCCCTTCAATTTTACTTGCATTAGAAACTGCTTCTTGTCTTACACCTATTTCGTATTCACTACCAGGCTGTGTACTGGTACCAGAGAATCTTACATAGTAAAACATAAGACAGTTATTTGTTTGATTATTTGTTTGTGCAGTATCTACACAAGTTCGTCTTTGATTATTTGAAGGATCTGTTGCAACAGAGCTTGCATATGCACAGACATCTACACCAAGCCAATTTGTATCACAAGGCTGAGATTGAGCATTTAATGCAGAAGTAGATGTTGTTCCTCCTCCAGTTGCGGTTACTGTAGTTGTCCAAGTACCAAGAACTGAATTACCGTCATTAATATATTGTTCTAAAATAGCTTGAAGTTTTTGTGCATCAGAAATACGTTTTGTATCTCTTGTTCTTTTTTGTGCTTCAGCTGGATTTAAAGTAAGTAATACGGTAACGGCTAATAAGCCAATAATACCGATAACAATGAGAAGCTCTACAAGGGTAAAAGCTTTAATCGCATATTGTTTCATAGATTATATATAAATGATAATAATTTCAATAGTTTCACTATACACAATTTTTTTTAGCAATGTCAATACCTGATTATTGCAATGAGCTGGTTAAGCTAAAGATTGGGGTAATAACTGCCATTACAACAAATCCAACAGTAACACCGAGAATAATTAAAATCATTGGTTCAATAAGAACAAGCATTGCCTTAACAGCAAGTTCGGTTTCTGACTGATAATAACCAGAAACTTTATCAAGTGTTTCATCTAAATGTCCTGTTTGTTCTCCGACAATTGTCATTTGGACCAGAGATTCAGGAAATATTTTTTCATTAGACATGGCAGTACCAATAGATAATCCTTTTTCAACACGCTCTTTAATGCGTATAAAAGCATTTCTAAAAACTAAATTGGTATTTACTTCGGTAACAATGGATAATGCATCTAAAATTGGGACGCCGGAACCAATTAAAATGGAAAGTGTTCTTGTTGCATCTACTAATGCAGCAGTAATTATTATTTTGCCAAAAACTGGTACATGAAGAATATAAGTATCAAATAATTTTTTCCCAGTTGGAGATTTTAAGCCTTTTTGAAATAAAAATATTAATACTCCAATACCAACTAAAACGAATATCCAATAACTTTCAAGAAAACTTGAAATAGTAATAAGAAATTGGGTTGAACCGGAAAGTTCTACTTGCATACTTTCGTATAATTCGGTAAGCCTTGGGACAACAAAAGTCATAATAACAAAAATCATTGCAAACATAGCTAAAATAATGACGACTGGATAAATAAGAGCATTTTTTATTTTAGATTTAAATGCTCGTTGAAATTCAAGATTCTCAGCAAGTTTAGATAGAATAATATCTAATTTCCCAGAGGCCTCACCAGATTTAACAAGCGCAATATAAAATGTAGAAAAATGCTCTGGATATTTTGATAAAGCCGCTGAAAAGTTTTTTCCTTCACGAATGCTTTTATCCAGATCGCCAAGTAAATTTTTAAAAATTGCTTTTGAGGTTTGTTTTTTTAAAATTTCAATCGAATCAATAATGGTTAAACCTGCATTCAGCATAATAGCAAGTTGTCTTGTCATATAGGTAATATCATTAAAGGTAACGCGCTGAAGTAATGTAGAAAAAGAATTAAATTGTGAAGATTTTAATTCTTTAATTTCAAGGATAAAATAATCATTCGTTTTTAAATACTCCATTACCTCTTTTTCAGTTTCAGCTTCTAGCTGGCCTTTTACAGGATTGTTATTAAGAAGAGCCTTATATTGAAACAACATATGCTTATGTCACAAATTTTTTCACTTCATTCTCACGAAGAGCATAACTTTGAGCAACTTCTCGCGATATACTATTTTGTTTATAAAGCATTGCTAAATATTTTTCAAATAAAATCATTTCTTGATCTTCTGCAGTTTCCAGAACATTATCAATCATGTACACTTTTCCTTCACGAATTAATGAAGAAACTGCTGGTGTATTTAGAAGAATTTCAAGTGCTGGAACACGTGATGTACCACTAATGTGTGGCACAAGTCTTTGAGAAACAACTCCTTTTAGAACAGATGCTAATTGGTGACGGATTTGATTTTGCTGATTAGCAGGAAATACATCTACTATACGATTGATAGCATCTGGCGTACTTCCGGTATGTAATGTTGAAAAAACTAAATGACCAGTTTCTGCAATTGTCATTGCAGCTTGAATTGTGTCAAAGTCTCGCATTTCACCAATAAGTACAACGTCTGGATCTTCTCGCAGAACTGATCGTAACGCTTTAACCCATGAATGAGTATCACCATGCAATTCTCGTTGTGAAATAATAGATTTTGATTTTGGATAAATATATTCGATTGGATCTTCAATAGTAATAATATGTTTTTCTTGGTTTAAATTAATTTCATTAAGTATCGATGCAATTGTTGTTGATTTACCTTCTCCAGTTGGACCTGTTAGCAGAATAAGGCCTTCTTTTACTTGAGCAAATTTATGTAACGAGGCTGGCAAACTTAGTTCTTCAATAGTTGGAATTTTTTGAGGAATAATACGAAATGCTGCAGCAAATGCTCCTCTAACGTGATAATAGTTAACACGATATCGAAATTCTCCCCATTCATGACTAAAATCAATTTCTTTATTTGTTTCAAATTCATCTCGTTGTTCCGGAGTTAGAATTTTATACAACATTACTTTTACTTCATCTGCAGATAATTCTTTAACTGTTTTAAGTTGGATTAATTTATCATTTACACGAATTGTAGGATAATAACCAGTAATAATATGTAAATCGGAAGCTCGTTTTTCTGCAGTAACTTTAAATAGTTCAACAATATCCATATATATTTAATGTAATCATAAATTAAAACTAAAAGCCACTGAATTTTTATGCCTCAGTTACTCTCATTACTTCATCAATTGTTGTTAATCCAGCTAATGCTTTTAAATATCCATCTTGTTTCATAAGAATCATTCCTTCTTTTCTGGCTTGAAGTTCTATCTCCTGTGAAGAAGATTGAGCCATAACAAGTTTGTTTACTTCTGGTGAACTTCGTAAAATTTCAAAAATACCAATACGTCCCATATATCCTGATTGATTACATTCATCACAACCCTTACCACGAGTTAAATGCATTGGTTGCCCATCCATATATGCTTTTGGAAGAACATTACCCAAAATTGATTTTATGGTAGATTGAATTTCTGCCGATGGTTCATACATTTCTTTACAATGTGGACATACTTGACGAACAATACGTTGTCCCATTACTGTACTTAATACAGAAGCAATAAGAAAAGGTTCACCACCTAAATCTATCAAACGAGGAATTGCTGTTGCAGAATCGTTTGTATGTAATGTTGAAAATACTAAATGACCAGTTAATGCAGCTTGAATGGCCAATTGAGTTGTTTCTTTATCGCGGATTTCACCGACAAGAATAATATTAGGATCTTGTCGTAAAAAAGATTTTAACCCAGTGGCAAATGTTAAACCAGCTTGAGGATTAATTTGTACCTGATTAATACCTTCAATTTGATACTCAACAGGATCTTCTAATGTAACTATATTTACAGCTTTTGTATTTAATCTACTTAATACAGAATAAAGTGTTGTTGTTTTACCCGAACCAGTTGGTCCGGTAACTAGGACAATTCCATAAGATCTTGCTATTCCTTCTTCAAAGCGCTGTAATTGAACGCCATCAACACCTAGTTTATCAAGGGTTGGTAAGCCACCAGTTTTTCTTAGTAAACGTGATACTATTTTTTCTCCATGAACTGTAGGTAAAGATGAAACACGCAAATCAACCTCTTCTTCACCGAGTTTATAATGAAATCTTCCATCTTGAGGTATACGTTTTTCATCAATTTTCATGCCACCTAAAATTTTTATTCTTGAAATAAGTGAATCGTGAATACTTCTAGGTAGAGAAAGTTTTTCCATTAAAATGCCATCAATTCTGTAGCGAACACGTGTTTTAATATCTTGAGGTTCAATATGAATATCAGAAGCTCTACTTTTTATGCCAAATTCCACAATTGTATTAACAATTTTTGCAATTGGTGCAGAATTAAATTCATTACTTGTACTTATAGATTCAATTGGTGAATCACTAGTTGAAGAAATATCAGCGACTGCTTCTTTAACCATCGGGGAAAGATTTAAGCTGTAAGCAATATTCATTGCTTTCATAATGTCAGTTTCTGCTGCAAGTACAGGAACAATTTTAATATCGCGTTTTGTAGTTAAATATTCCAGTGATGCTATTTTAAGTGGATTAGAGGTTGCCACATATAACTGTTTTGTTGCTGTATCAAATAAATATGGAATAATATGATTTTGTTCTGCAATTTGTCTCGGAATAAAATTGAGTGCAGATGGATCTACAGGTGTTAAAGCTATATTAACGTATGGTACGTTGAGTAATTCAGCTTTTGAACGCAAAATATCATCTGACGAAATACCGTCAACAGATTGGAGATACTGATCAATAGGAATCTTTTTAACTAGAGCTTCTTGCTCTAGTTTTGTTGCAGATTCCTGTGTAAGAATATTTTTCTCTATAAGCTTTTGCAGTAGCAGTTTGGGATCTAACTCCATATCTCTCAATATAGGGTGAATTATGATAAAATGCAACTGTTAAGAAGAACTATGTTCCCCATAATTTTACAAGCAAATAACCAGTCTACCTTTGATGCATATATTGACCAAATGCAGTTAAAAAATGGCTTTGATATGCTTCAAAAACAAGTTATTCTTCCAGAAAAAACAACAATTACAATTGGACAAATTCGTACTTTAAAAAAAGAACTAAGTATAGGAATGCCAAAACCCAGACTTATTATTTTTCAGAACTTTGAAACGGCTACATTAGAAGCACAAAATGCATTACTAAAAATTCTTGAAGATTTAAATACAAAAAATCAATTTATTATGTTGGTTAATAATATTGGTGCAGTTCTTCCAACCATTATTTCTCGTTCACGCGTTATAGATTTAGAGGAAGAAAAAACTATTTATGATGAAACAACTCTAAAAACCATTAATGCATTTTTAGATGCTCCAACTATTTCTTATCTTGCAGATACTGTGTTTACCGTTACAACAAAAGATCAGGCAATACTTCTTTTAAAAATTTGTATAGAACTTTTAAGAGAACGAATGGAACATCATATTAATTCATATCCTGCAATTATTAAAAAAACGTTTGATTTATTATATAAATTAGAACATAACAATCTTAGTGCTCAATTAACTATAGACAATTGGTTGTTATTGGTTTTAAAATCTACAAAAAAGTAATACTACTTGCTATACATTTAGTTATATGTATAGAATAAAAGAATGAATACCGTTTTGAAGAAAACGAATGCTTTTACAATTGTTGAACTTATAGTTGTTATTACTGTTATTGCTATTCTTACAGGAGGTGCAGCACTTTCTATTACGGCAAATGCAAAAAATGCAAGAGATACAAGACGTCGAACAGATGTTCAGCAAATAAAGTCTGCGTTAGAATTTTATAGATCAAACCAAGTTAATAGTAATTATCCAACATTTGCACAGTATCAAACTGGTAGTAGTCCCACTTTTACCTATCCTGCATTAGTTCCAACATATATGGAAACTATGCCAGTTGACCCAAGCTCTACATCTACAACAGTGACTAATTATGTATATGCCCCCTTAGGTGCAGGTGGCGCAGCGTGTAATAATACAACAGTTTATTGTATAACTTACACACTCACAGCTACGTTAGAAGGCGGAGGTACCTATCAAGTAACACCTTTAAGTACTAAGTAAATCATTGGATTTGTATATTGTTTTATTAGTAGAATATTGTTATGCAAAAAGCTTTTACCCTTGTTGAAATTATCATTGTTATTATGATCATGGGTATTTTTCTAGGTATGGGGTATTCAACTTATATAAAACAATATCAATCAAAAGATTTTGATAGACAAGTTGAACTTTTTGCTACTACGTTAGAGCTTGCAAAAAATAAAGCCGTTGGAAGAGATATTTCACCAAATACAGCCTGTACTTCGTTTGATAGATATCAGGTTTCAGTAACACAAAATACTACTCCACCTCAATATAATTTGCAGTTTGTGTGCACCACACCTGCTTCCACAATCACAGTTCAATCATACGAATTAACCAATATGACTGCATCAGGTTTGCCAACGAATCCGTATCCTATTGAATTTCATCATCCTTATGGGTGCACAACAGACGCCTGTAATGCAGTAACTGTCACAATGCGTATTCGAAATCCAGCAAATGCAACATGTAAAGATGTGTCTATTAATAGTTTAGGAAATGTTACAGTCGGAAATCTTATAAATGGTTGCTAATAAAAAAGGATTTACATTATTGGAAGTAATGATTTTTACTACCATTTTAACAGTGGTACTTGTTTCTGCTGCTGCTTTTACAACAAGACTGGTGTATAACTTGCGTATTAATGAGCATAAAATATTTGCTAACATATATGCGTCAGAACTTTTAGAATGGCTTACTTCAGAACGTGAAGCAAACTGGAATAATGTTTATTCCGTCGCATCTAATTCTCCAGGAACAACATACTGTGTTAATGGAAATCTTACTGTTAATACAACATTTGCCGATACTACTGTATTTAGAATTCCAAATGCAGGTAATCCTTGTATATTTAATGGTATTACTGACCGTCCACCTACAATTTTTAAACGTGAACTTATACTTGTAAGAAATGGTACCAATCAAGTAAATGTAACTGTTCGTGTTTCGTGGCAAGAAGGGGCAACAACGTATTCAGATGAAATTCAAGCAATTTATACATC
>CAZSUZ010000008.1:9019-21022 GCA_964610165.1 uncultured Gammaproteobacteria bacterium | reverse complement strand
ACGACAAATCTTATGTTTGCATTACCAGCAACATCTAGCGGTATTACTATTAATAATAATTTAGTTGAAGTAATTAATTTTTCTGTCCAGTGTGGTCGAAGAGCTGGATTAGGTGCTCCTCTTATTAATATTTCCTATACGGTTCGTTTTAAGGATGCAGATTTTTCTGTATCTATCCCCTATCAAACAAAAGTAAAATTGCGAGAGTGAGATTGATTTTTACTTGTCTTTTCTGCTAATCTAGACTATATGGCAAATAAAGTTTTTTCTATAGCAATCAATGAGTATCAAACAAAATTAGCCCATCTTGAAAGGAAGAAAGATAAAATTGAGTTGCTTTCACTTGGATACGATAATACTGTCCCTACATTTTTTTCAAACCCTACAGATAAATCTATAGAGCTGCAAGCACAACTTATTATGCAGATTTATAAACAATTAAATATTAAAGAAACGAAAGTTCAAATTGTAATTCCAGATTCGGTTAGTTTTTCTCAACTTATTGTAATGCCAAAATTGAACGAGGAAGAACTTGCAAAAGCAATAAAGTTACAAGTGGACGAAATTATTCCTTTACCTATTGCAGAAACAAATTTTGATTTTGAAATTGTTAGCGAACTACCTGATAATAAAATTTTGGTTTTATTTGTTGCAATAGAAAAAAAGATATCAGATCATATAGCTAAAACTATTGAATATACCAAACTGGAACCAGTATCATTAGAAAATGAAATAAGTGTATTAGGTAGGTTTTTTACAGAAGTGTATCCGTTTATGAAAGATCCTTCAATAGTTGTAAATTTTGGATTTAATGCTACTTCTTTTTACATAATGAATCCACCGTTTGCCTATTTTCAAAATACAAAAACAATTAAAATTGGCCTTTCTACATTTTTAAAAGATTTAAAAATGAATATGAATATGGAGCCATTAAAATCTTTAGAAGCATTACAAACAATTGGATTAAGTACAAATGGTTCAGTAAATTTGTCGCCTATTATTTCTCCAATTATGTCTGAAATTATAACTGAAATTACCAATACAGTTAAAATTACAAAAGATAAATATAATGCCACCATAAAACATGTATATGTTATGAATTATGATGCTTCTATTGCACATATGTCTGAAGCAATACAGAATGGTATTTCTATTCCCACATTACCAGTACCGCTTGAGTCTGTATTTATACCAAATCCAATAGTTCAAACTTTTAAGAATAATTTAACTGCGTTTTTACCAGTTATAGCAGGACATTTGAGATGAAGCGACGAATTAATCTACTCTCTATAACAATTACTAAACGAAAGCTTTCAGAAGTGGCCGGTAACTTTAGATGGAAAGCTATAATAATTTTGATAATACTAGCAATGGTTGGAGCTGTAGAACTATTTATTCACTTTTATTTACAAAATGAAATAAAAAAATATGAAATTAGTAAGGTAACACTGGAACAATATGTAGATTCAAATAAGGAATTTGAAGATAAGATTAAATATTTTTTCTACAAACACGGTTTGCTTAAAAAATATCTTAAGGATGATGCGAATGGATATAGTTATTATCAAAAGGTTCAGGCACTTGTTTCTGAAGC
Organism: uncultured Gammaproteobacteria bacterium; assembly: GCA_964610165.1. GTDB lineage: Bacteria > Patescibacteriota > Microgenomatia > UBA1406 > GWC2-37-13 > MFZZ01. Next base: position 19,428 of record CAZSUZ010000008.1, on the reverse strand, counting down.
TTCACCAAATGCAAAAATAACAGGTTTCAATTATAAAAATAATGGAGAGACAAACTTTACCGTTACATTTGCTAATTATGAAGAAGCCGAAGGGTTTATAGCTGCGCTTGAAACGCCACTTTTTTTAGATATATTTCAATATATTTCATTACAAGGGTTTGATGCATCAGATCAAATATCCAGAACGGATTTTACAATAAGTGTTATTGCACAATTTATACAACAAAATGAAACTTGATTTAAAAGAAATAAAAGCTTTTTTGCAGAATAAGCGTGTATATCCGACGCTCATTATTTTATTTATAGATATTGTAGTTTTGGGTGTTTTAATTTATGCAGGGATTCAGTTAAGAACAACATATTCAGAAATGATTGCAACACAAGATAAAGTACAAGAAATGAAAGCAACAATAACTCTAATTCGTAATAATCAAACGGTATTTAATGGAAGGATTGATGAATATAATGAAATCTTAGAAAAATTAATTCCTGATGAAGAAAGTTATTTTGCGGTCATTTCTACACTTGAACAATTATCTAGTAAAACTGGTGTAACAGTCAATTCTTATAGTGTAAATCTGGATGCAACAACTGAGGAAAAATTAACACTGTCGGTTACGTTAAGGGGAGATCAGACATCATTAGAACGATTTATTCAGGAATATAAGTATAGCGGAGGAAGACTTTTAACCTCAGATGGTTTAGATATTAAACCACAAGAATTTGAGGAAGTTACCTTTTCATTAAATTTTTATCACAATCCATTTAGAGATACTGTAAGTTCAAGTTCAAGAGTAGCTGCCTCTGATTTAGAGTTATTGCATGAAATTAACACACAACTGTAATATTATTCAAAAATAATATTATCTTTATTTTTAAGAAGTCGAGCAAACCCTTCAGAAATTTGTGCACCTTTAGAAGTCCAGTATTCAAAACGAGTTTTATTAAGTCGAATATTTTTTTCTTTTTCGAGTGGATTATAAACTCCTACTTTATCCAAATAAGCTCCGTCTCTTTTTTGTCTTTTATCAAGAGCTACTATTCTATAAAAAGGAATTTTCTTTTTTCCGAATCTCATTAATCTAAGTGTGACTGCCATAATTTTGCTTGTTTAGGTTTAGTTTATTTACAATATATAAAACCTAAGGAACTATTATAATAGGTTTAACTCATTTTTTCCAGTGCATTTTGGGCTGCATTTTCTTCAGCTTGTTTTTTAGACATCCCTTGCCCTTCCGCTACTTTTTTTCCATTCACAATTACTTCCACAAGAAATTCTTTTTTATGTTCTGGACCAGTAGAACTAGACAGAACATACGTTGGTAAATTTTTATAAGAAGCTTGTGTAATTTCTTGTAATCGACTTTTTGGTGACATATATAATTTATTTTCCACAATATGTTTAAGTTTATCTTTGAATAAATATGTAGTAATAAATTCATACGCTTTATCAAAACCTTGGTCAATAAAGATAGCTGCAATGAGTGCTTCAAAACAATCAGCTAAAATATTTGTTTTATCTCGACCTTCTCCTTTTTCTTCACCTTTAGAAAGAAATAAGTAGGTTCCCAATTCTAATGTTTTTGCTACTTCTGCTAAACTTTCTGTTCGTACAATAGATGCTTTAATATCTGTGTAATCCCCTTCAGCCAAATTTGCATAATTTTGATACAAATAAATAGATGTAGCTAAAGAAAGTACACTATCACCTAAAAATTCTAGTTTTTCGTTTGAAGGAAGTTCTGAATCTCTGTGTTCATTTAAATATGAACGGTGAATAAACACGTTTTGTAACAGAGTTTTATTTTTAAAATGAATGTTAATGGTTTGTTCAAGTTGTGTAAGTAGTTCCATAATTATTCTTTTGGTTCGGTAGGTATACCTGTTACGACTGCTCCCAAGACTGCATTTATAAAAGCAAATGATCGTTCGTTGCCCATTTCTTTTGCAAGCTCAACAGCTTCGTTAATAACAACCTTTACTGGTTCTTTTTTTTCAATTACTAATTCATACACTGCTAAGCGAAGAATACATAGATCTGTACGAGCAATTTTATCGAGTGGATATTTAGGAGCATGTGTTGCGATTATTTTATCAATCTTTTCGGAGTTCTTAAAAATGTCTGAAGTAATATCTTCATACTGCTTATTTGGCAATACAACATGTGCATCGTTTGTTTCAAACGATTTTGAAAAAAGATTTTGGACAATATTTATCCGTTTTTCATGTCTTGCATCCACAATAGGTACTAGTAATTAATAACAAATGTTATTCACTAACTACTGGATTTGTAGCTTCAGTTTCTTCTGCTTTGGTTGCTGTTAAAGATACTGCTGCACCGTTATCTGTTGATTGACAGAATTTACACATTTGATGAGGCAATTTTCTTTTTCCACAATTTTTACAAAGAACTAAATCTGGCAAAAATTTTTCTCTTTTACGTTCTAAGATTCTTGCGCCTTTTCTTGCTTTAGAATGCTTTCGTTTTGGTAATGGAGCCATAAAACAAATTCTAATTAGTAATTTAGATAATAAGCACTAATAATACCATGAAAAGACTTTCAAAACAAGACTAAATGTAATATTAATCTCTTGCTACTTGCTCTACCTGATATATATCAATTCTTTCTTTTAATTTTGGAAAATCTGTAACTTTATATTTACTTATAAACTGGTCAACTGCATCTTTAACTTTATGAACGAGTTTGATATCAGTAAGATCAGCTACTTTTAAATCAGAATAGCCACTTTGTTGCGTTCCGTATAAATCTCCTGGGCCGCGAGTTTTGAAATCAAACTCGGCAAGTTTCATGCCAGAATTTGTTTTTGCAAAAAACTGAAGACGTGGATTAAATTGTGCTTCTTTTGAACTTGTAAAAAGAAAACAATACGATTGTTTATCTCCACGACCAACACGACCTCTTAATTGATGTAACTGTGCCAATCCAAATCGTTCTGCTCCTTCTATAATCATAATTGTTGCATTAGGTACATCTATTCCAACTTCTACAACAGATGTCGAAACTAAAATATCATATTTTTTATCTTTAAAATCTTTCATAATCGTATCTTTATCCGCAGACTTCATTTTTCCATGTAGCAGTGCAACGTTACAATCTGTAAATACTTCTTTTTTTAAATATTCATATTCTTTATTGGCAGCTTTTACCGTTGTCATGGTTTCGGATTCTGATTCTTCAATTAAAGGACAGATTATATATACTTGCTCCCCTTTTTGTTTAATTTTTTCACGAATCCATTTATAACCATCTTGTCTTTTTGTTGTTGCAACAACATGTGTTTTTATTGGTAATCTTCCTTTTGGCATTTCATCAATAATAGAAAGATCAAGTTCACTATACAGTGTTAACGAAACGGTTCGAGGAATTGGGGTTGCAGTCATTGTTAATAAATGTGGGTTAACACCTTTTTGTTTTAGTTGAGCTCTTTGACGGACACCAAATCTGTGTTGTTCATCAACTATTACAAGTCCAACATTTTTAAAATTTACGTATCCAGATAAAAGGGCTTGTGTGCCAATAATAACGTCATATTCAGAAGTATCTATATTCTTTTTTGTAAATGTTTTGTTGGCTTGAGTTTGTAATGCAATTTTTATTGGATAGTTTTCAAACATAGTACTCATTGTTTTAAAGTGTTGTTGGGCAAGAATTTCTGTTGGAACCATAACCAATGTTTGTGATTTATTTAAATAGGCAACGTATGCACCTATTGCAGCAACTGCAGTTTTACCAGATCCTACATCTCCTTGTAAAAATCTATTCATAGGATTGGATTTTTTTAAATCTGAAAGAATTTCATCAACTGTTCGTTTTTGTGCACCTGTTAATTCATAAGGAAGAGATTTTATAAATGTATCAATTTCTTTTTCTCGTTTTTTTGTAAATGAAAATGGTTTTGTAACTACTTCTTTTTCCCATTCTTTTTTAACTAATTTAGAAGAAAGAAGTTTGGCAAATAATTCATCAAAACCAATACGTTCTTTAGCTTTTTCTAAATCTGCCAAGCGTTCTGGAAAATGAATTGTTTGTAAAGCTTGTGTTTCTTCCATTAATGCAGAAGATGAGCGTATTAAATCTGGTAAATATTCATAAGAATCATTTGTTAAAACATGATTTAAAACATAGAATATTTTTTCACGGATTGTTTTTGTTGAAAGTCCATATACCTGTGGATATACAGGAACAATGCGACCAACATGAATTGGAATATTGGTACCAACAACCTCATACTCTTCTGGCTTCATACTTTTTTGTTTGCCAAACGTTTCTACAATACCTGCAATCCATACTTTCTGGTTTTTAAGTAAATTTACTAAGTAAGGTTGGTTATACCAAACTAAATTAATTGTGCCAGAAGTATCTGTCATTTTTGCTTTTTGGAGTTTTAAACCTCGACGAGAATATTCTGTTTTAATTTCTGTAATATCTCCTTGCAATGTAACTTTTTCACCTGGTTGTGCTTGAGCAATAGTAGAAACTATGCCTAAATTTTCATGTCGAAAAGGAAAGTAATGTAACAACTGCCAAAATGTTTCTATTCCCAGTGCTTGAAAACGTTTAATAGTAAGTGGGCTTGTTCTGGGAAGTGAAGTTATCGGTTGTGTATGATTCATGTCAAGTACATTATATCGCAAAGTCTATGCAGTTATATCAAACTTAAAAAACTGTAAATGAAAAACCCCACCTTTTCCAAGGGTGGGGTGCTATGGTAATTGACCAATTCGTTCACCAACATCAATAGATATTTTTAGGTTCCTTTCATGTGAACTAACAGATCTTCTTCAAGAAGCTTGTTTAGGGCATACATTACCCGATCGATTTCTGTATCGATACCAGTATTGATTAAATCAATAGGTAACCATCCATTTAAGTGATTATTTGGTGATTGTAACCATTCACTCATGGTTGCATAGTTTTGATCACCATAAAACCACTCCAAGCCTTCCACAATATCACAAGTTTTTTTAGCCTCTCTTAATCTATTCCAAGGAATAGAATGTAGACAATACTTCAAACAAATGCCAGAACGTTCTCCGTATAACTCAGAACATTCTTCATGAGTTTCTGGATAGACAATATGGCTTACAGCAACACAGTTCCAACGTTGTGGATTACTCATTTCAAAGCTCCTTTATTCGAACAGAACGTATGTGCTATTAACTAAGAAATAGAATAGCTATTACTCTATTTCAGTTTCAACAGTAGTTATTATATCAATTAAAGCAAGATAATCAATTATTATAAGTCTTACATGTAGAAGAACGGCGCAAAGCTTGTGAGTATAAGAAGAATGACAGCAATAATCATAACAATTTTTAGGAATAATCTGCCATTAAATAGTTTTTTTAGTTTCATATTCAGTTACAATTCTATTGTATAATGAATTGATTATCAAGGTATTTTATTATGGCATATATTCCCCGTCACAGAAGATCTACAAATTTTTCGTCTTTTAAATTTAATAAACAAAAGCTTATTTTGTATGGCATTGTTGCAGTAATCGGACTTATTTTTTTTGGATATGTAGGTGCATTAGGTTTATTTGCATGGTATGGACGAGATCTACCACAACCTGGAAAACTTGCAGAATCGCGTGGTAACTCTACCATTTTTTATGATCGTAATGACAAAGTAATTTACGAAATGTATCAAGATAAAAATCGAGTACAAGTAAACGCAGAAGATATATCTGATCATTTAAAGAAAGCTACAGTTGCCATAGAAGATAAACGCTTTTATGAACATAAAGGTATCTCTGAATTTGGAATCTTACGTGCTGCAATTATGAGTGCTCTTGGGCAGCCTCAAGGAGGTTCTACAATTACTCAACAGCTAATTAAAAATGTACTTCTTTCTTCTGAACGAACCCTTCCTAGAAAAATTAAAGAAGCAATATTAGCTTCACAAGTTGAAAAAAAATATACAAAAGATGAAATTTTAGGAATGTATCTTAACGAAGCCCCTTATGGTGGAAGTTATTATGGTGTTGGTGCTGCAGCAGCAGGATATTTTGGAAAAGAACCTAAAGAGTTAAATCTAGTTGAATCTGCAGTTCTTGCAGGTTTGCCACAAAATCCATCAGCATTTTCGCCTTTTATTGGTGAAAAAGATTTGTGGAAAGGTCGTGCAAAAGATGTGTTGCGAAGAATGCGAGAAGATGAATATATTACAAAAGACGAAGAAGAAGCTTCTGTGGCTAAGCTAGACAAACTGCGTTTTTCTTCTCCTAAAGAAAATATAAATGCTCCACATTTTGTATTTTATGTAAAAGATCAAATTGAAAAAGAATTTGGAGCCGGCATTATTAGCCAAGGTGTAAAAGTAAAAACAACACTTGATTTAGAACTTCAACAAAAAGCAGAAAAAATTATTAAGGATGAAATTAAAGATTTAGAAGATTATAAGGTAGGAAATGGCGCTCTTATAGCAATGGAACCAGATACTGGAGAAATTATTACTTATATTGGTTCGTATGACTATAACGATCAAGAATATGGAAAGTTTGATGTGGTTTCACAAGGACACAGACAACCAGGTTCTACATTAAAACCTATTGAATATGCTACAGCTTTTGCAAAAGGATATACAGCATCAACTATTGTTATGGATGTAAAAACAACATTTCCAAATCAAGGTGGTGAAGATTATACACCGGAAAATTATGATCTAAAATATCGTGGACCAGTACAAGTGCGCTTTGCACTTGGTAATTCTTTAAATGTGCCTGCTGTAAAAATGCAAGCTATGATAGGGTTAAGAGATTTTCTTCAGCAAAGTTATGACATGGGTTTAACTTCGCTTGAACCAACACAAGAAACAATTGATAATCTTGGGCTATCTGCATCTCTTGGTGGGGGTGAAACCACACTCATAGAGCTTGCAAATGCGTACAGTGTATTTGCTAATGAAGGTACACGAATTGAACCAAACGCAATATTAGAAATTGAAGATTTTAATGGTAAACGAATTTATAAAAAGAAAAATGAAAATGGGAAAGAAGTACTTTCAAAAGAAATAAGTTTTATTATTTCTCATATTCTTTCTGATAATAATGCACGAGTAGATACATTTGGTCCTAGTTCGTATTTAAATGTTCCTGGTAAAACTGTTGCTGTAAAAACAGGAACAACAAATGATAAGCGAGATAACTGGGCAGTTGGCTATACAAAAGAAATTGCATTAGCAGTTTGGGTTGGAAATAATGATAATTCCACCATGAATCAACAAATTTCCTCTGGTGCTACTGGAGCTTCGCCTATCTGGCATAATGTTATGTTGGAACTGCTTAAAAAATATAAAGATGGTATTCCAGATAAACCAGATAAAGTAAAAGCGCTTACAGTGGACGCATATCTTGGCGGTCTTCCAAGAGATGGATACCCTACTCGTTCTGAATACTATGTAGAAGGCACCGAACCTACTGAGCAATCCCCTTTTTATAAAAAGCTTAAAATTTCTAAAGCAAATGGAAAACTTGCAAATGATGTAGAAGTTAAATCTGGTAATTATGAAGAAAAAGATTTTATTGTGATTACAGAAACAGATCCTATTTCTGATGATGGAAAAAATAGATGGCAGGAAGCAATCGATGCATGGGCAAAAGAACAAAGTGATGATAAATATAAATATCCAACAGAAACGTCTGATAACTCTTCAGATGAAGTTGTTGTTTCTATGAAATCTCCAAGTAATGAATCTAAAGTAGATTCAAATGATATAGAAGTAAAAGCCACCATTACTTCTGGAAGTGCAATTAAACGGGTAAAAATATTTATAAATGGTGAAGAAAAGAAAAATTTAGATGGTAATAATACTTCTATTAATGAAAAGTTTAATTTACCAAATGGGAAATATGAAATTAAAGTACAAGCTTGGAATGAAAAAGATAAATCTTCAGATTCTACTGTTAAAATAGGGGTAAAAGAAAATTGGAATTAACTTTTTGGAGGCTCTTTAAATAAAAAGTCTACGACAATTTTTGCAAGTCCTAATACTTCAACAAAACTACCAGTAAAAATAATGCGCACGAGCCATTCATCAGAAAATTGTAACCAGCCAAGACCGATTGTTACAAGGAACATCATATTAAATCCAACAATGGCAATTACAAGTGTTAATAAATAAGTTGACCACTGTTTTCTATATGCCAAAAAATCAAACTTTTCTTGAACACTTAGTTTTTCAAACTGAAGTTTAATATGTTCTAAGTCTGTAGAGGCATCGAGAATTACCGTTTCTTCAATAACAGGTTGGGATTGGTTAGTCATAATTAAAATAATTTTTCATCTAGATTAAATTCTTTCCAAAGTTCTGGATATTCTTGTTTAAACGTTTTAAAACGAATTCGCATTGCTTCTGAACTAACAGCAAATGTTTTAGCAAAAGTCTTTACAATCTGTTCTCCATTTCCCATCAAAACAATATACTTTAATCGTTCTTTCATGGTTTTATCAGGCATTAGCAAATATCCTGCAAAATAATTTGCTTCTGCTTCAATACTATCTCGAGGAATTATAATGTCTTGTCTTAAAAAAACTCTTCGAAGTAGACTATCTAATGAATGATGAAGAACATTGTGAGCAATTTCATGAGCCATGGTGAAGCGTTTACGCGTTATTGGCTGATTATCGTCATTTAAATAAATCCGTTCTTCTTTTGGATCAAAATAGCCTAAAACATCATTCCAATCAGTAATTGATTCTTGCATATGATTTCCATTTTGTTGAATCACTTTTTGCATTTGCTCTGTAGTGCAGGTTTTCCATTTAATTCCCATTAAATCTGCTAGCTCAAATATATGCACAGGAATAGTTAATGCATAGGTATCAATAAGTTCTTCTGCTAATTCTTTTATTCCAAGAAGATTCGTTTTCATATGGGTATTATAACAAAAGAAATTTTTTCCATGAAAAAGCGCCTGCCAGAAATATATCCGGCAGGCGCACTGTGCACAATTGCTGTCCTTTTACTTGCGTGGACGCGAAAGCCACGCAAAAATAAAGCCAGCAATAACAATTACTACTGGGATTGCATACCAGTCAGTTGGCATTTCCTTGCCACCATTTACTAGGTATACATGCAAAACAGCAAGGGCTACCAGTTGGATAGCCCCGACAAAGATCGCGATCTTCGCCCACATATTGAGTAGGACGTTTTCTTTGTTCATAATGTCAATTTGCTCCTGTGACATGATTCTCTCCTTGTTGGTTAATGTTCATCAACGACTACAGTATACTCGATGCTGAGAAGGTTCAAGAGTGCAACCAATAATGCCTCTTGTTTGCTATCGTTGAGCCAAATTATTATTTGGCCATCGATACTTTGGACTTGGAAATCTGCTTTCTCCATTATCGATAAAGCATTTTCTACTACTCGAACAGCAGACATAATTTTATTGCCATCTGCACCAGACATTACATACAAGTTCACGATAGTTCCTTTCAAAGTGCACAAAACAAAAAATCGTATGTTTCACTATCATAGTTTTACAACTATGAAGTTAAATATACGATTAGCTATTACTAGTGTAATTATACTCGAAATGAGTCAAGAAAGCAAAACTATAGGCTATTTAAGGAGAAAATGAGATATCAATTTTGAAAGCTCATGTTCTTTTCCATGAAAGCCATGATCTGCTTCTTTCATAATGTGATATTCAAATAATGTAGGGTTTTTTGTATTTTTTTTAAGAACTTCAACACAATCGGGAACTCTACCGTAACAAAATTCATCCAGTTCCCCATACACAACGAATGTTGGTTTATTAATACGTTTAAATTCTTTAAATATTTCTTTTGAAGAGAGTTGAAGATTATTAAATGTTTCATTATATGGAAATATATTGTAATCACCATCTGGATTTAAGGTGTCATACATAGATTGGTACGACATTGGCATTACTGCATATAATTCTTTTGAAATTAACTCCTCACCCATTCCTTTTGCGATTTTTTGTTTAGCAGTTTCTAAAATTTTAAAAAAAGTTTCTTTGCCAAGTTCGTCATAATATAATCCTGTATCATCTCCTCCACTAAGCAAAATATATTTAGAAACAGGATTTTGTGGCTGGTAATAATGGTAAACAACTATTTTATTTGCACCTGTAGATTCACCTATTAAATAAAATTCTTCATATCCCATTTCTTGTAATGCATGTATTGCAGAGTTTATGTCTATGACACAATCTTTTATTAATTCGTAAGCGGTTCCGTATAGAGCTCGCTCTCCTCCATTTGTAGATTCTCTAGTTAATGATTTTATTAAATGTGCTCCTCTATTATTAAATGGGAAAAAAGAAATATTGTTGTCAGTAAGTTGTTTTCCGAGAATATTCATTAAAGGTGAATAAAATACAGAAGATGTTCCATTTCCGTGCAAATAAAGAGC
>CAZSUZ010000008.1:7755-8919 GCA_964610165.1 uncultured Gammaproteobacteria bacterium | reverse complement strand
TAAGCTTCACCAGAATTTTATCTAGTTCTCTTTTTGCTTGTTCTTCTGTAATATTTTCTTTTTTGTCTGAAAAATAAAATCTAAGAGTCATTGTGTCTTTAAACGTGTTTATATATTCTACATCAACTAACAAAGGAGATTCTTTAAACGAAATTTCCTTTATAGCAGCAAATGTTTGTCCTTTTTTATTTTTAATATTTGCATCTAGTTTAATAACTGCGTTTTGTAAAGGAATTTTATATGGTTCAACAACCATATAATGTTCCGCAATAAATGTAAAGTCAATTTCTGCTGCATAAATAGAGTCTTTTAACTCTAAATTTTCTTGATATGTACGATTAATTTTGCCAATTGTTCCAATTACTTTGTTAGTGTCACGATCAATTAATGTAGTCTGTTCATTTTTTGAGAATAAAGCTTCAGAATGTTTATCAAAAACAACAGTACGAATATGTAACTCTTGTAATAAAGCTTCAACAATACCTTTGATATCTGAAAAGCTTGTATTAACAGTAATGCCTAATTTGTATTGTTCTTGTGGTAAATCTTGTTCACGTGGAATATATGTATTAGCAATTTCAAATAATTGTAATACTTCCATTTTGCCAGCATTTTGTTTTTGGTTAACTAAAAGTGATGGAATAAGTGATCTTCTCATGTATTCAATTTCTTTAGAAATTGTATTCGCGAGTTTTAAATGTTCATTTACATTTAAATCTAGAGCAGATATTGTTTCCGCGGAAATCATTGAATAGTTAACAACTTCGTGAAGTCCAAGATGTTTTAAGAAATATTTTACTTTTTGCATTACAGAAATGCGGTGGGCAATTTCTTTTGGTTGTTGAATATATACCATTGGAGCTATGTTATTTGGTAGTTTGTAGTACCCATAGACTCGTGCCACTTCTTCTATAATATCTTCTTTAATGTGAACATCATCATGTCTGTAACTTGGGATTATTACTTTAAGAGCATCTTCATGTTTAGTAGTCTTAAAACCTAGTCTTTCTAAAATATCAATAATTTTTTTTTCTTCAAGTTCAATTCCCATAACACGATGAATATCTTTTAGGTGAACTGTAATATGTTTTTCTGTTTGTTTATTTGAATAGATATCATACAGTTCAGATTGAACTATGCCACCAGTTAATTGATTTAATAAAT
>CAZSUZ010000008.1:0-7655 GCA_964610165.1 uncultured Gammaproteobacteria bacterium | reverse complement strand
TATCATTTTTCCACCTTCAATTTTGTCATAATCAAACATGTGTGTTGGCTGCCCTAGTGAAACCATTAAGTAGTTTGAGATATCAATTACGTTATTTATTGATTTAATGTCTACCATTTCAAGTCTTTTTTTAATAAGTTCTGGACTTGGTTTAATTTCTACATTTGAAAAAACAAGAGCTGTAAATCGTTGGCACAGATTTCTATCAATTTCTAAATCTAATTTTTTCCCTGTTGGAACTGGCTCTGCTTTTAAGTTATTAAATGTATACGTTTCTAAGGGGTTAAATTTGAGTTTTGCTTTTTTTCCAAATTGTGGAAGTATTGCTTGTGCTTCTTGGGCAATGCCAAAAACACTTGCCATATCTATACGGTTTGATGTAATTTCTATATCAAATACATAGTCATCATCCATTTTTATGATATGTTCAACAGAGGGCCCACTTAATGATAAGTATTTACCAATTTCTTCTGGTGTTGCATCTGTTTCTAAGTATTCAAGTAACCAATTGTATGTGATTTTTATGTTCATAAATATTTCGAAATTTTTACTATATAGTCTCGTTCCAGATTCTGCCGCTCAACAGCCCCAATAAAATATCGTCGTTACCGCCTCATTTTTTGGGGCTCCCCGTTTCGCGCCACCTGTTCCGTTTTTTTACTTTTTATAAATTAAAATTGTTCCAAAAATCTAATATCTCCACTATATAAAATTCTTATATCGTCTAAGTTTAATCCTTCTTTCATCATAAAAACGCGTTCTACACCAAATCCAAATGCCCAGCCTGTATATTCATCTGGATTTATACCACCAGCTTTTAATACGTTTGGGTGAACCATACCGGTTCCCCCAAGTTCGAGCCATCCAGATTTACAAAGTTTACATTTTATTCTGTCATTCTGATTATTTTCATTGTCATTCCCGCGTAGGCGGGAATCCAGAGATCCCCGACTCGTCGTTCCACTCCTCTCGAGGATGACAGGTGAAGGAATATATCCTGTTCCTAAACAAATTCCACAGGTAATATCTACTTCAAATGAAGGTTCTGTAAATTGAAAATGGAATGGTCTTAGTCTAATTTCTCTATTTTCACCAAAGAATTGTTTTGCAAAATAATCAATTGTTCCTTTTAAGTGGGTAATATTTATTTCTTTATCTATACATAAACCTTCAAACTGGTGAAACATAGGTACATGAGAAGCATCCCAGTTTGGTCTGTATGTTTTTCCGATATTTATCATTCTAATTGGTGGTTTTCCAAGTCTTATCATTTCGCGAGGTTGTCCAGAAGATGTATGTGGCGTTAATACCATTCTTCCATACGTTTCATGATTTTTGTGTTCTATAAAAAATGTTTCAAAATCATCACGTGCAGGGTGGTCTGAAGGCATATTTAGTGCTTCAAACGAAAAGTATTCCCATTCGACTTCTGGGTATGACATACGAATAAAACCTATTTTTTCAAAAATGCCAGAAATTTCTTCTATTGCGTGGGTAATTAAATGTAAACTACCTTTTGGATATTGTTTTCCTGGTAAGGTAACATCTGTATCTGTTGAAGATTCATCTTGTTCAATAAGAATACCTTTTTTTTGTGCGAGTTGTTCTGTTATGTATTTTTTTAGTTCATTAACTTGTTGACCAAACTCTTTTTTTACAGAAGGTTCAACATCTTTAATTTTTTGAAGTTGTTCGTTAATAATACCATTTCTACCTAAGTATTCTGTTTCAAGCTGTTCAATAGCAGTAAGAGAAGTAGTTTTTTCTAGTTTCGAAATAAAACCGGATACAATTTCTTTATTATTCTCCATGAAGATAGTATATCAAGAATGATACAAATATTATCCCTTGATTTTAGATACAAAAGCTTGAAATACTTTTGGATAATCTAAAGCAAGTTGTGCTAGTATTTTACGGTCAACAGTAATTTTCTTTTCATTCATTTGATGAATAAATTCACTGTATTTCATGCCATTTTCTTTTAAAGCAGAGTTAATACGTACAATCCATTGAGTTCTAAAATCTCTTTTCTTGTGTTTACGACCAGCAAATGCATATTCACCAGCATGCAAAACAGCTTCTTTAGCTTTTTTGTACTGTTTACTGCGACTCATCCAGTATCCTTTTGCTAAGTCTAAAACTTTGTTATGTCTTCTTTTTGTTACGATTCCACCTTTTACACGTACCATATATTAATTAAAAATTATTATTTTAAACCAAGTAACTTTTGAATTCTTGTTTTAATTTTTCCTTCAACAGGTTTAAGTTGTTTCAAACTGCGTACTTGTTTTTTTGATTTAGTTTTTCTTAAATGTCTTAATTTAAGAGATCTATGCAATACTTTACCTCCTGCAGTTATTTTAAACCGCTTTTGAGCTCCTTTGTGTGTTCGTTGTTTTACTTTTTGTGCCATATTGAAAAGTATATTATAACGTAAATTTATTTAAAATGTTACTTTTTTGGTGAAACGACTGCGCGAATAACGCGACCTTCTTGTCTTGGCTCTTTTGCAAGATTTATTTCACCTAAATCTGCAATGAATTTATTCATTAATTCAAAGCCCATATCTTTCTTCATAACCTCGCGACCTCGCATGGTTAAGTTTAATCTTACTTGATTTCCTTCAGATATAAATTCTTTTGTTTTTTCAAGCATGCGTTCTAAATCTGCTGCTCCGATAAACAATGAAATTTGAATATCTTTAACGGTACTTTTTTTAGCACCTTTTTTAGCTTCTTTTGCTTTCTTTTCCTGTGTATACAAAAATTTCTTAAAATCAGTAATTTTTGCAACTGGAGGTGTAGCTTTTGCAGCTATTAATACTAAATCTAATCCTTGGGATTGAGCATGTTGTATTGCTTGATCTCTGGTTAAAATGCCAACTAAATTACCTTCTGAATCGATAACGCGCAGTTGATCTGCTTGTATGCGATGGTTTAAATAATAAAATTGGCCAGGTTGCTTATTCCTGCTGTATCTATTGTAATTGTTATTTGTCGTCCTCAAACGTGTTTTCGAAATCTGATAATATCTCAAATAGCTTGCGCTAGAGAGTTTTGTTATTATAACGGCTTTTTACCTTATTTTCAAGGTTAAGTTCTGTTTTCAATTTGTTCTTTTGTTTCTTTTATAAAAGATTCAATGCTTATATTTTTATTATCGCCGTTTCTATGGCGAACATTTATTTGTTTTTCTTCAATTTCACGATCTCCGAGAACTAACATATAAAAGGCCTTTTCTTTTTGAGCATCTCGAATTTTTTTCTGCATTGATTCGGATTTTGTATCTACTTCAGCACGAATGCCAGCTTTTTTGAGTTCATTTGCAAGCTCCATTGCTTTTTCATTATGACGCTCTGCAATTGGAATTATTTTTGCTTGAACTGGTGTAAGCCATAATGGAAAGTTACCTGCATAATGTTCAATCAAAAATGCCAGGAATCGTTCATGAACAGAAAGTGGAGCTCTATGAATTACAAAAACTTCATTATTTTCTGCACCATGTTCATCAATATATCGTAAATCGAATCTTTTTTTAGCTGCAAAATCGAGTTGAATTGTCGACATTGTTTCTTCTCGACCAATGACAGATTTAAACTGTACATCTACTTTTGGACCATAGAATGCAGCTTCATCATCTGCTTCTTTGTATTCAACATGCATTTCTTCTAAAACTTCTCGTAATACTTGTTGTGTATATTCCCAACTTTCTGGTTCATCGAAATACTTTTCGGTATGTTTTGGATCCCATTTGGAAAGTCTAAACCAATATTCTTTTAATCCAAATAACTTAAAATAATCTTGTGTAAGTTGAATAACAGCTTTAAATTCATCTTTTATTTGGTCTTTTCGAGCATAAATATGAGCATCATTCATACTCATTCCTCGTACACGAAGTAGTCCAGCTAGTGTTCCTGACAGTTCATTTCTATAACAGGTACCATATTCCGCAAAACGTAATGGTAAATCTCTATAACTTCTTTGTTTATGGTTATAGATTGTATGGTGATGAGGACAGTTCATTGCTTTTAAGTAGTACACAGCATCATCCATTTCCATTCCTGGGTACATTGAATCTTTATAGTAAGGTAGATGTCCAGAACGTATATATAGTTCTTCTTTTGCAATATGAGGAGTTACAACACGTAAATATCCATAGTTTGCTTCTTTTTCAATTACAAGTTTTTCAATTTCGTTACGAATGATTGTTCCTTTTGGTAACCACATAATTAATCCTTTACCTACTGCTTCATCAATAAAAAATAAATCTAGTTCTTGTCCAAGTTTTCGATGATCTCTTAATTTTGCTTCTTCTTGTTGTTTTAAATATGTTTCAAGTTCTTCTTTTGAAGGGAATGCTGTGCCATAAATGCGTGTTAACATTTTATTTTTTTCATTTCCACGCCAATATGCTCCAGCAATAGAAAGTAATTTAAAATGTTTTAATTCTTCTTTTGGATGTTCTATATGTCCGCCTTTACATAAATCTGTAAAGTTTCCAGCTGTATAAGTTGTAAGATCTTTACCTTCTTCTGCAAATTCATTGATTAATTCTGTTTTATATTCATTCTTTTTATATTGTTCTAATGCTTCTTTTTTTGAAATATCTTTCTTTTCAAACCCTTCCCATTTTTTTACCAGTTCGCGCATTTTTTGTTCAATTTTACCTAAATCTTTGTCAGAAATTGGTTCTTCAAAATCAAAGTCATAATAAAACCCTTCATCGATTGGCGGACCAATTGTTAGTTTTGTGTTTGGATACAATTCAAGAACCGCAGCTGCCAGTAAATGTGCTGCTGAATGGCGTAGGTTATTTAGATTCTCATTGTTATTCATACAAGATATTATACATTTAAACAAATTAGTGTGGGTGTGGTCTGCATTTCTCATGCAGACCACCTGTGTTACCAGCCAGTAATGGCACCGTTAGACCACATTAATAGTAGTGTTACGAGTGTCAAAACTGTAATGCCGATCAGATAAATTACTGATCGTTCCTTAGCTACCTTTTAGCATGCGTTGGCTCCTTTATTGTTTTTCTGCTCTACTTCCTAGTATTAGTAAGGTAAAGAAAACAATTGTTAAAATGGTAAAGATGATTTGGAATAATGGCAGTGCCATTATTCGCTCTACTTCATCGTAGCCAAGTGTAAGCATTGCTACCAGTGAAACAACAAAAAACAAAATTGCCATTAGTGTGGCAAGCTTAGTGTATACACTTGTATTCATACCAACTCCTTTACTGCTAGTGTAAATAGAAGACAGGTTTGAAGTGAATATTATACCACTCCAACAGCTTTTTTAATACGTGTTAGAGTGTGAGAAGCAATTTCTTGTGCTTTTTTTGCACCTTCTATACGAAGTTCATGAATATAATCTCGCTCTTTGAGAAGTTCTTCTTTTCTTGCACGAATATCTGCAAAATATGTCATATAAACATCGTATAGCTCTTTTTTAATTTCAACATCACCAATTGTTCCTTTTCTATATCGTTCTTTCATGTCTTCTATCTTATTTGAATCGTATTCTAACAATTCAAAATAGGTAAATGCGACATTTTTTGCTGGGTCACCTGGGTCTGTAGGGTGAATGCGTGCAGGATCTGTTGTTATAGCCATTATTTGTTGTCTAATAGTTTTTTCATCTGCAAATACAGGAATATCATTGCCAAGAGATTTACTCATTTTACGCGTTCCATCTATGCCAACAATACGTGCAGTTTCTTTTTTTATAGAAAGTTGTGGAATTTTTAGGACATCTCCATATCTATTATTAAATGTTCTGGCCATTTCTCTGGCAATTTCTACATGTTGGCTTTGATCTTCTCCAACTGGTACAACATCGGCATCAAAAACTAAAATATCTGCAGCCATTAGAACAGGATAAGAAAAGAGTCCCATGCTAATTGCGTCATGATCTACTGCATTTTGAAGTTTATCTTTATATGCATGCATTCTTTTAAGTTCAGAAACTGTAACCACATTATTTAATATAGTTTGAAGGTATGTAATTTCTGGAATGTCACTTTCAACGTAAAATGTAGTTTTATTTGGATCTATACCAAATGCTAAATATTCTGTATAAATATTCATGGTATTATCCATTACTTCTTTTTTATTAAATACCGTATTTAATGAGTGAAGGTTTGCAATAAAGTAAAAACATTCTCCTTTTTCTTGATATTCAACATGAGATTTAACTGCTCCTAGATAATTTCCTAAATGAAGACCTTTTGTAGAGCTTGGGTTTATTCCGGAAAGAATACGTTTCATAAGAAGATTATACAAAATAAAATTGTGCGCGCGCCTGGACTTGAACCAGGGACCTCTTCAATGTCAATGAAACGCTCTAGCCAACTGAGCTACGCGCGCTTGAACAAGATATTGTATCACAAAAGTAGAACATCTTTTACTTGTATTTGGTTGTGGCGAGTGAAGAAGTTGTGCTCTTCACTCGCCACTTCATTGGCTAGTTATGCAGACCTATCATTCAACAAACGAATGAAATCAGTGTAAGCAACTTTTGCTTGCCAATCTGGTTCTGGTTCTACACCTTTTGGTTGGAGTAGAACAGTTAGTAATTCGTTGTTGTCTACAGTAACCGTTGCCAGTTGGAATGAAACTTCCTCATTGTTGTAGAAGTCACATTCGGGCGGCAGTTTTGGATTTTGAATTGCTTGCTTTACCGCAGATTCAATATCCACTGTTATTTCTATCCATCCTCCTTTGTCGCGAATGATTTTGACCTGATGATCTATAAAAACTGCAAAACCTTGTGGTTCTCCCACAAGTCTGAACCATTTAGAAATTCGGGTCATTATGTGCTCCTTTGTTAGTTAGGTGGATTAGCGGTAGTATTATACTCTATCTTATGAAGGCGGTCAAATATTATAGGTTTATTAAAAGACTGTGAGAGTGCTCCGATAACTATCGGAGCACTCTCATAAAGAAAGTAGGTGATCCTACAATTAATTCAATCTAGTAATCGAACTAATTCAGCGTAGGGATACACCATTTTTTTCCCAGAGGTACGACACCTAATGACTACTGCTCTTGCTCCTAAATCGAGCATATCGTCATTAGATTCAAAAACCTCAAAGAAATCATCAATGTAGCAGTTACCATCATCTATGGAATCGATTGCTGCACTGATGTCGAGCTTTGGCTCGATAAATCTAAACATACCATCAACAACTACTGCTAGTGTTGTTGATACACCACTTTGGTCCGCGATGACCGTAACGTTAGACATCGTTGTCTCCTTATAGTGAAAAGTCAATAACTTCGGCATGTTTATTATACATTGTATGATACTATCATGCAATTATTATGGGAAAGGTTATACGTTTTTAAGAAGTGTCCAGCTTGCGTACTCTGGAAGAAAGAGAGAAAGATTTTCATCTTTATGTGCATAAATTTCGGCAAAGTGTGGAACAAGTATTTTCTTTTCGTATGATTTAAGAATAGTTGGATGAATATAGTATGTTCTACATGTTGCTGGTGTATTTCGTAAATGAGATGCTACTTCTTTAACTGTGTCGGTTATATTTTTTTTTGCTTGTTTGAGTGTTTCAAACATACCTTTTGCATGTAAGGCATCGCCAGCATGTACGGTGCCGCCCCATGTTCTAAAATCTTTTGCAGTAATTTCTTCTCC
>CAZSUZ010000007.1:47129-52998 GCA_964610165.1 uncultured Gammaproteobacteria bacterium | reverse complement strand
ACCCGGCAAGGGGCTACGCTACCTTAGAACTCTCAGGGTTAGAGCTGTCGTTCACTGGAGCTTGCGCCAGAACCTGTTCCGATATCTTTCGAAATCGGCTTCAATCCCAGCGATTAACTTACCAGCACCGGACAGGCCTCAGCTCCTATACGTCTCATATTCTGATTTGCAGGAGCCTGTGTTTTTGCTAAACAGTCGGTTGAAAAACATTAACTGCGGTCCCGATAAATCGGGACAGAGCATATCGAAAAACTTACGCTCAGCTTTTTTGCCTAGTTCCTTAAACCATCCTTACCCGAATGCCTTGGTCTACTCGACCTGATCACCTGTGTCGGTTTGCGGTACGGATAACATATAAACTCCCGCAATAATTTTTCCCGGAAACTGACTTCGGCAAACTTTCCCAGCAAGCTGGAATTGTATTCGTACCTCGATTTGTCTTGCGACAAATCTAATTACTTGAACTTTCATATAGAAAGCTTTGCTTAGCCAATTTCGTCATTATTACGGTAATAACGCGTATATGTTAGTAGCAGAATATTGACTGCTTGTACATCCCCCGTACCCGATTGGGTACGCGGTTAGATCCGACTAACCCTCAGCCGATTAACGTTGCTGAGGAAACCTTGAACTTTCGGCATCCCTAATTTTCATAGGGAGAATCACTACTCATGTCAGCATCCGCACTTCTCACCGCTCCACCACCCCTTACAGGATAGCTTCAATGCAGTAAGAACGCTCCTCTACCACCCAGTAAGAATAAATTCTTACCGGATCTCTGTCTTCGGTATCTAGTTTTAGCTCCGTTCATTTTCGGCGCAATGTCTCCAACCCGCACAAGGCGGGATTATTCAGGTGAGCTGTTACGCACTCTTTAAAGGATGGCTGCTTCTGAGCCAACCTCCCTGCTGTATTGGAAACAAAACGGCCTTTACCACTTAACTAGAATTTAGGAACCTTAGACGAGAGTCTGGGTTGTTTCCCTTTGGACCATACCGGATTATACCTGTAGGTCTGACTCCCATAGCATATAGTTGAGTATTCGGAGTTTGGTTGGTCTACAGATCCAAAGGACCCGGAGACCATCCAGTAGCTCTACCCCTCAACCGTCTCTATGAGGCTATACCTAAATATATCTCGAGGAGAACCAGCTATTTCTTGGTTCGATAGGCATATAACCCCTAACCACAAGTCGTCCCAAGCCATTTCACCGGCAACGGGTTCGGTCCTCCACGTATCTCTCGATACGCTTCAACCTGCTCATGGTTAGCTCACCAAGTTTCGGGTCTATCGCAATGTATATATTCGCCCTATTCGGACTCGGTTTCCCTGTGCCTTCCCAAGATGTGCTTGGTTAAGCGAAACACAAAACGATAACTCGCTGACTCATTCTTCAATAGGCACGCTATCATCCCGATAAAATCGGGACTCTAACTGTTTGTTAGCCAATGGTTTCAGGTTCTATTTCACTCCCCTCCCGGGGTTCTTTTAACCTTTCCTTCACAGTACTTGTTCACTATCGGTCAGTTTAAGTGTTTAGTCTTGGATCGTGACCGACCCAGCTTCCCACAAGGTTTGCCGTGCCTCGTGGTACTTGGGAAATCCACCACGGTACTACATCATTTCGAATACGAGGCTGTCACTCTCTATGGCTGTTCTTTCCAAAACATTCTTCTATACTGTAATACTCGCTACTGTGGTCCCGCAACCCCAGCCCCGAAGGACTGGTTTAGACTCTTCCGGTTTCGCTCGCCGCTACTCACGGAATCTCGTATGATTTATATTCCTCTGGGTACTTAGATGTTTCAGTTCCCCAGGTTCCCATATTTACGCAAGCGCAAATATCATTCCGATTTCTCGAAACGGGGTTACCCCATTCGGAAACCATCGATTAGTAATGTCTGTTGGAGGACTCATCGATGTTATCGCGCTCGTACACGCGTCCTTCGTCGGCTTAAACTGCCAAGGCATCCACCATTGGCGTGATTTCTCCCATCTCTTTCGTTAGTCAAATGTCTCATTTCTTAATTCATTATGTTACTTATGCGTCTACACTTTACTTTTCAAAAAGACTCATTCAATAAATTCAAACACGTGTTGTTAAAGTTCGTTGTTGTTGTACCTCTTCAGGTATAAACCGCACTAATTATTTTACTCATTTACATTCGTAAAATTAAAAGTGCAGTTAACCAACAACTTATTACTTATATAGATATATAAATAAAAAGCTGTTTGTAACTTGTGGACCTAAAGGGATTTGAACCCTTAACCTCCGGAATGCAAATCCGGCGCTCTAGCCAGTTGAGCTATAGGCCCGTACATGAGCTAGTAGCTTTTAGCTTTGGTTTTTAGATCCATATTGCTAAAACTACAAATTAGGCTAAAAAAACACTCAGACACAAGGTCTAAGAGAATTCTTATTCTAAAGTGAACATACAAAAAAATCAAGCACTATTTCTTAATTTCCATTTTATAAATTGCGAAGGCTGTTCGGAGAGCAGGTTGTGCGTCCAATAGTGCCGTTATGCAAGTGATTTTTCAATCATGTACGAGTATTATAATTACTACTTATATATATGTCAAGAATGATCTTATTTTTTCCTTTTAAAAAAGGTATATGAGTTCATTGCTAGTAAAGATAGCCAACCAGAAATAGCTGTTGTTAAAGCAAGATTACCTTTATCTCGCAAGCTACTACTTTCTTCAAGTTCTTCTATTAGTCTTTTTTCTTCTTGTTCAATCCATTGTGTTGCTGCTTCTAATTGATCTTCTGATTGGACAATATATTCAGCAGGTAATGCTAAATTCATATCTTCAATAGATTCTCTTAATTCATAGCGTTCATTATTTATATTGTTTAAAGAGAATTGACCTGTAGGAATAGCAATCAATGCTACTGCAGCTAAACCAATACGTAATGGACTTATACTATCAGTTTCCTGAGAACTATTATTCAGTACATAATCTGGATTGTTAAATTTGTTTAGCCAATGTATATCTGTATTACTTTCTTCAAGTGCATATCTACCATCATTTATATCAATAAACGAGCTTGATTGTTCTTTCATAGTAATTATTATATGATTAAAAAATAAATACACAACAGTATTAATTATTACTATATTATAGGTATTTTGATATAATACTCCCAGTAAACAGACATAGAGTTTGTTGCTTGTAATTCATAAGGAGAAAGATAATGGAATTAGATCTTTATGCAAAAAGTCCAACTCCACCATTGTGGAAGTTTGTGTTTGGGAATCTGAAAGTCAGTGTTCGTCCCACAGATGAACGTCGCTTTGAGATTCAAAAGCCGCAATATGTTCAGATTCCGGATGGACCTTATGTCGAACTCAAAGAGTGGACAGAAGGACTCGAATCATATCCAACATTAGTGATTCGAGTAGAACCAACAGAAGAGATTGTAAAAGCTGCAAAACAATTCATCGTTGGCACTACTTACATTGGTATCTCTTCTTAAGTAACAAGTGGCTGCCCGGCTTTATTCGGGCAGCCACGCTTTCACTTCATTATATTTGTAATATAAACACTTGCAGTTTTTATCCAATTTGTTTTATATTTATCTTATGATCAAAAAGCAAATTGTATGGTTTGAAGAAGTTGGTAAAGAAGATGTTGGTTTGGTCGGTGGAAAAGGCGCAAACCTTGGTGAAATGACAAGTGCCAACCTTCCTATCCCGTATGGATTTGTTATTACTTCTCATGCGTATTTTGCTTTTATAGAAGAATCAAAATTAATGGATCGTATTAAACAGATTCTAGCAATTGTAAATTATGATCACCCTACAGAAATTGAACAAGCATCTGAACATATTCAAGACCTTATCGTAAAAGCACCTACACCAGAAAAACTTGCAAACGAAATAATCGAATACTACGAAATGCTTAATGAAAAAGAAGATAAGTATATGCAAAGAAAAACTTCTGTTTTTCATTCTGCATTACATAAAATTAGAGGTGTTTATTCACAACCACTTGTTGCTGTGCGATCTTCTGCAACTGCTGAAGATTTACCAGATGCTTCGTTTGCAGGCCAACAAGAAACGTATTTAAATGTACAAGGTGAAACTCATTTATTAAAGAAAGTAAAAGAATGTTGGGCATCTTTATTTACTGCTCGAGCAATTTATTATCGTCATGAAAAGGGTTTCGATCACTTTAAAGTTGGTTTAGCTGCTGTTGTACAACGTATGGTTCAATCAGATAAATCTGGTATTGCATTTAGTATAGACCCAGTTACAAATGATAAAAATAAAATTGTCATTGAAGCAGTATATGGTTTGGGTGAATATATTGTACAAGGAAAAGTTACTCCAGATCATTATGAGGTAGATAAAACATCATTTGTCATTACAAATAAACAGTTAGCTTATCAAAATGTTAAATTTGTAAAGTCTGGAACTGGTAATCGGGAAGTTCCATTAAATAAAAAAGTTGGTTCAGAACAAAAACTTACAGAAAATGAAATTCGAGAAGTAGCATTATTGGTAAAAGACATAGAAAATCATTATTATTTTCCACAAGATATTGAGTGGGCATTAGAAAAAGGTCGTGTATATATTGTTCAATCGCGTCCAATTACAACAATAGATGCCACTAATAAAAAGTCAGAAGGTGTTGAAGGTATAACTACAACAGAAAAACCAATAGTAACTGGTGCTGCAGCTTCTCCAGGAATTGGTGTTGGTCATGTTGTAATAATTAAATCACCAAAAGAAATTGACAAAATAAAACAAGGAGATATTCTTGTTGCACCACAAACAAATCCAGATTATGTGCCTGCCATGAAAAAAGCTGGTGCAATTGTTACAGATAAAGGTGGTAGAACCTCTCATGCAGCAATTGTTTCCCGTGAGTTAGGTATTCCTGCTGTTGTTGGTACAGAAGTAGCAACAAAAGTATTAAAAGAAGATATGGTTGTTTCTGTAAATGGTGGCACAGGAGAAATATTTAAAGGAAGTATTCTAAAAAGAGGTGCTCATTCTGAAAAACCAAAAGAAATTGAATCTAAGCACGTTAATACAGTTACAAAAGTATATGTAAATCTTGCTGAACCAGAAATGGCAGAAGAAGTGGCAAAACTGGATACCGATGGTGTAGGTTTACTTCGAGCAGAGTTTATGATTGCAGAAATTGGTATTCATCCTAAGGAATTTATTAAGCAAGGTAAACAAAAAATATTTGTAAATAGACTTGCAAAAGATTTAGAAAAATTTGCAAAAGCATTTGCTCCACGTCAAATTGTGTATCGCGCAACTGATTTTAAATCAAATGAATATCGTCACTTAAAGGGTGGTGCATTGTATGAACCTAAAGAAGAAAATCCAATGATTGGTTATCGTGGTGCTTCTCGTTATATTGCAGATCCAGAAGTATTTATGTTGGAACTGGATGCATTAAAGGAAATTTGGGATAGAGGTTATAAAAATATACATTTAATGATTCCTTTTGTCCGTGTTCCATGGGAAATGGTTCGTATTAAAGATATTGTTCGAGATCACGGATTACTCAATTATCATGGCTTCAAATTATGGATGATGGTAGAAGTACCTGCTGCAGCAATACAATTGCAAGACTTTATTGATTTAGGTATTGATGGTGTTTCTATCGGTACAAATGATTTAACAATGATGCTTTTGGGTGTAGATCGTGATAGTAGCGAGGTTGCACATATTTATGATGAAAGACATCCTGCAGTATTAAATACTCTTGACCATATTGTGCAAACCTGTGCAGATAACGGTATTACCTGCTCCATTTGTGGACAAGCAGCTTCGGACTACCCTGAAATTGTTGAACGATTAGTGCGAAAAGGTGTAACAAGTGTTTCTGTAAATCCTGATGCAGT
>CAZSUZ010000007.1:39922-47029 GCA_964610165.1 uncultured Gammaproteobacteria bacterium | reverse complement strand
ATTAAAGGAATACTTACAGAAGTTGAAGAAAACGAAGGTTTAATTGAAACAGCTTCAGGCGTTTTCTATAAGGTATTTTTAACTAATTCAATTTTAACTTCTTCACTTCCTCCATCAGAAGTTGAAATTACCACATATCTACAAGTTCGAGATGATGCGTTAGTATTATTTGGTTTTAAAACAAAACAAGAGTATAAATTATTTAATTTATTATTAGATGTTCCAGGAGTTGGACCAAAATCTGCCTTTACAATTGTTTCTTTTTCAAAAGCAGAAGAACTTATTGCTGCAGTAAAACAACAAGACTTAAAATATTTTACACGTATTCCTGGATTAGGAAAAAAAACAGCTATGAAAATTATGCTAGAACTCTCTAGCAAATTTGATACAGAATTTAAGCTCGATCAACCTATGGAAACAGAAGAAGATAAAATGGTTATCGATGCACTCTCTTCATTAGGTTTTAAAGTATCAGAGGCCAGAGCTGTTTTAGAAAAGTTACCTGATGGTTTAGAAGTAGAACAACGAGTAAAGAAAGCAATTCAGATACTTTCTGGAGGAAAATAAACTGACTATATATACAAAGTGTTATAATGTTTCTACCTTTTATGGAATCAAAAGATACAGCACAAATTGACATAAATATTCTTCGTCCGAAGGCATTAAAAGACTATATTGGTCAAGAAAATGCTATTAAAACGCTCCAATTATTTCTTCAGGCTGTAAAAAGCCGTGGTGCTGCAACTGAACATATTTTATTTTATGGACCACCAGGTATAGGTAAAACAACGCTTTCTTATATCATTTCTAACGAACTTGAAGGAAATATTAAAATTACGTCGGGTGCTGCAATTACAAAAACAGGAGATTTAGCAGCAATTTTAACTAATTTAAAGGATAACGATGTTCTTTTTATCGATGAAATACATAGACTTCCAAAACCTGTTGAAGAAATGTTGTACCCTGTTATAGAAGAATATGCGCTCGATATTATTATTGGTAAAGGTCCTTCTGCCAGAACAATGCGATTACCAGTTCCACAAATAACTATTGTTGGTGCAACAACAAAATTAGCTTTACTCTCTGCTCCACTGCGAGATCGATTTGGACTTGTTTTACGTTTAGATTATTATACAGATTCAGAAATGGCTGAAATTGTAAAACGTTCCGCGGCACTTATGGAAGTTAAAATAACAACGGACGCAGTTAAATCTATAGCTCAACGATCTCGAAAAACACCTCGTATTGCAAATAGAATTCTAAAACGAGCCAGAGATGTTGTCGAAGTTCATGATCATAAAGAAATTAATGCAGATGTTATAGCGCAGCTATTTGAACTTCTAGAGATTGATGAAATGGGATTAACAGATATTGATATTCAGTACTTAAGAACTATTGCAGAAAAATTTCAAAACTCGCCAATTGGTGTAGAAACCCTAGCTTCTTCTCTTGCAGAAGATCGTCGCACAATCGAGGAATTTATTGAACCTTATCTACTTCAAATTGGATTTATAAAAAAAACTCCACGTGGGCGTATAGTAACGCCAAAAGGATGTCAACATTTAAATATAGTTACTGTAGATCAAGAGAAATTGATCTGATATAATCTACAAGTACCAAGCCGCGGTGGTGAAATGGCATACACGCTGGACTTAAAATCCAGTGCCGCAAGGCGTGAGAGTTCGACCCTCTCCCGCGGCACATTTGGTATTGCCGCTTTAGCTCAGCTGGTAGAGCATTCGCTTTGTAAGCGACAGGTCGTCAGTTCAAATCTGACAAGCGGCTCCAAATTCTTCATAAAAAAAAGGTGGATACTTCGAAAGCATCCACCCTCGAACAAAATTACACAGAGCACCTTAACCAACTATTAGTGTAAATTGTTCACCAATTACTTGCATCTGATTGTTACGGAAATCAACCACCATGCCAAATTGGCCTGTTTTCCACTTGGAACGGCCATCAATCCATGTAATTGAACCCATTATTGAGATAATACCTGCCACGGCGGTGTCCATCGGTAAAGGCATTATTACCGGTAGATAAACAAGGTATGTTGGCAATTCTGCCATTCTCCTTATTTCTTCTTCAAGCCACGTTAGTTGATCAGTTGTCAATGTGGGTCTTAAGCCAGTCATTTTTTGAATCCTTTCTTATCGGGAAAATTCACATAAACGAACTGCGAAAAATATTATATCACAAATTTAATACTATAAGTCATAATCATAATAATGATATAAGTATAAAAAATTGTACACAATGTTATATAATATATTTTGTTTTATCGGGGCCATAGCTCAATTGGATAGAGCGCATCCCTTCTAAGGATGAGGTTGCAGGTTCGATTCCTGCTGGCCTCACATTACACCGATAGACAAATTTCTCCATATGGAAAAAGGTTTTACACAAGTAGTTGTTCTTGCAATAATCAAACAACAAAATAAATACCTCTTTACTCTTCGTAATGATGAAAACTCTTCTATGCATAATAAATGGCAAATTCCTGGTGGAGGTTTAGAATTTGGAGAAAAACCACATGAAACGTTGCACCGTGAAGTTCGTGAAGAACTGGGAACAGTAGTAAAATTACTACGTACAGATCCATTTGTTGATACAGAAATTCGTGGTAAATGGCAAGGTATCTTTATTTCATATGTGTGTGAATTACAAGATCAAAATGCAGAAATTATAATTAATGAAGAAGCTTCTGATTATAAATGGTTAACTTTTGAAGAATTGCAATCTGTTGAATCATTACCTGGGTGTGTAGAATTAATTGAGAAAATTATTGCATATAACATTTAGTTTTCTTCAGCAAATTCAATTTTAGAGTCTTGCTTCTGAAAGTAAAGATATACCACAAGTGTAATAATAATTAGTAATGACCATCCCACCAGAAAGTATTCTAATTTGTGTTCCGTATTTAAATATCCAATAAGAGGTGCTAATCCAATATAAGGTAACATTCTTAAAAAAGATCCAACAGATAAAACAGTTGCTCGTTGATTTTCTGGCGCATGCTTATTAAGAATTTCACTCATAAATGGGTAAAAAATATGCTCACCAATATATAAAGTTAGAATTACAATATATCCCCATAATCCGATATTTCCTATTGATAATAATAATGCAGCTGCTGCACTTAAAGAAATAACAGTTAGTATTTTTTTCTCACTTATTCTTTCTGCATATTTATGAGTTAAAGCAAGTATTCCAACAGTAAAAATACTACATGTTGCTATCGCTATAGAACCTTGAATAGGAGTGTAATGAAATCGGTCTAAAAGTATAAGTCGTAATAAGCCCCATCCAACTGTATAAAATAACCCTTGAACTATTATAATTATCGGTACATATATCCATAGTTCTTTTTGTAGAAATTGTTTAAAACCAGTTTGAATATTCTTAAAGTAACCTAGTATTTCTTGTGAAAGTTGTAATTGTTTTCCTTTCTTTCGTGTATCAATTATTGGCCAGATAATAAAAGAAGCTGAAATAAAAGATATACCAGTGAGAATCCATGGAATTCTTGGATTAATAGTATGTAAAAAACCACCTAAAACAGTAGCAACTAATGTTCCAATTAGAGCTATCTGGGATCCGCGTGTTACTAGTTTTCTCCATTCAATAGATGTTGATTTAAATTGTAGCTTCTCAAAGAAAAGAGCTTCATCTGCTCCTGAAACAAATGAAGCACCAACCATAAGAATTGTTTGCCCAATAAAGAAAGGGATAAAATGGCTACTTACAGCTTGAATTAAAAATCCCATACCAGTAAGGATTTGTCCTATTTTAACTATTTTGTCTCTACCAAACTTATCAGCTAATGCGCCAGAAGGAACTTCAGCAATCAAACCAATAGTAAAAGCCATCCCATCTAAAATACCAACTTGTTGATCGTTTATATAAATTCTATAAAAATAAAGCCAAACAGCACTCACAAACCAAAGATTTGAAAAGAAACGATATATAAGATATCTAAAAGAAAGCCATTTTTGGTTTTCTGTCATGTTTTTATGTGAAGAGAACTAATGTGCCGAGGAGAGGACTTGAACCTCCAAGGATTGCTCCACACGCCCCTCAAGCGTGCGCGTCTGCCAATTTCGCCACCTCGGCTTAGAATATTAGATTATATCAAACTATTGCCCAATCTACTACTTTCTTTTTATGGTATAGGAGTACGGATAATATAAGAAGTGTGCAGGCATATCTTCAACAAGTACACGCTGAAAATCTGCATAAATTTCTTTTCTATTTGTTAAATTAAAAGTTGCTCTGCCATCTTCAAGTGCTTTATCAACACGTACATTTTTATAAGAAGTAATATTTGTTCCTCGTTGTGTAGAATGCCAGAAAAAATATTGATCTGGATCCTTAGTAAGGGTCATTTGAGCAAGCAATAACGTAAAGTTAGATGGCAAATTGCCTGTTAATACTTCCACATTTGTGTTTAAACCAACAGCACTTAAATTATCTTTTACTTTATCTGCTAATGATAAATAATCATAGTATGTACTTATTCTAAAGTTTGCAGTAGAACTTGCTTCTGTATATCTTTCAATAATACGTTCAGAAGAATTTGGATTATACATGTATCGTTTTGTATCTGGATCGTGTGCCCATGATGTAGGTGGAATTGGACTGTAGGCTTCTACTCCAAGATCTTCATAAATAGTTTTATCTATTGATTCGGCAATTGCATGACGTAAATCTTTTTCATCTCGAAGTAAAGGATCATTTAAATTATAAAAAAGAGTCATGACTTTTGTATAGTCTACTGTTCGTTCTATTTCAGTATTTTTCCACTCCTTAAACTGATTGGCAACATTTAATCTTGTTGTTGACATCTGAGTAATTTCACCAAGTTTATATGCTTCAACTAGCTTAGAATCTGTGTCATAAAATTTATAAATAAGGATTGGTAAGTTTTCTTGTTGTGGGGTTAGTTGTAACTCTTTGACGAAACCAGAGTTAAATTTTATTTTTTCAACTTTATAAAGACCTGCAACACCTATCAGTGGATATTTAAGTACTGGTTTTGTTAAAAAATTAGGAAAAATAGGAAGCGGTTTAGCTAATTTAAATGTCAATAAATAATCGTTCTCAGCTTCAGATTCTATATCTTTAAATGAATAATTAATGTCTTTTGCTGTAAATGGCGTTCCATCATTCCAAGTTAAATCTTTCTTTATATGAAATCTATATTCGCGCCCTCCATCTAAAGGCTCCCAAGAATCTACAAGAAGTGGTATTAATTCACCTTTATCATTTACATGAAGTAATCCATTAGAAAATTTAGAAAGAACTTCATTAGGTAGTGTATCCAGTGAATACGTACCTGTAATTCCAATTTTTTCTGTTTTAGAACTTATTAATTTTAGAATGTATGGAGAAAAAGAAACCAATGCAATAATACCCAATAAACTTACCAAAAAACTCAACATTATAGATTGGGCATTCTTTTTTACAAATGCGAGAAATAACCAATACGCATAGCGTATCTGTTTTTTATTGATCTGCATGAATTTATTGTATAAAAAAATTCGCCATGGAAAGTACAAAGAAAAGGAAGATAGTAATATACGTAAGTCTCATAGTAACTTTTTCAACGCCACGTCTTGTTTGATACATTTCTCCTCCTCCACCCCATGCGCTACCTAACCCTGCACCTTTTCCTTGTAAAAGAATAAGTACAGTAATAACAACGGATAAAATTATGTTTACAATAAGTAATGCTTCTTTCATATATTTGTACCTCAATTATAACATCTTTTTATTACGCAGAAGCACATGATACTTTTTAGCAAAGCGATGAGATTCATCTCGAAGTGACTGTATGAGTTTGAATCCAGGATGATCTTGTTTTGGTCGGACAGATAATAAATCTCCTTCACCCAGAATAATTCTATCTGGTCTTTTTGCAATACCAATTAATGGTACTATAGTTTGTGTTTCATGTAGCACCTTTAAAACAGTCCTCACTTGGGGTTTACCGCCATCAATAACAAGTAAATCTGGCATTGGCCAATTATTTTTTAATCTGCGTCTTATAACTTCATCAATCATTTCAAAATCAGACTGAGCTTTTTCATTTTTAATCTTAAACCGTTTATATTCTTTTTTATCACTTAAACCATTTGTAAAAACTACCATAGATGCTGTTGATTCTTTAAAAGAAAATGTACTCATATCAAAGCATTCTATTCTTTCAAGCTTTGAAATAGGTAAATAAGGGGAAAGTAATTGCAAAAGAGATTGAACTCTTTTTTCTGAAACATTGTAATTATCGATATACTCTGTATCAAATTTGCGTCGTAAAACTATTCCTTCAAGTCTATACAATCTATCTCTATACCAAATTGCTTCTTCAAACTTTTGTTCTTTTGTTAATTCATCAATTTTGGTATACAGTTGTTTAACTACAGTGTCCACTTTACCTTCTAACACTTTAATCACTTGTTTAATGTTATCTTTATATTCTTTCGTTAAACGTTTGCGTTTAACAGGATCTTCTGTTTGAGTTATAACATTAGGACAAGGGTGACACATTTTAATTTTTGAATAAAAACATGGTACTTTACTAATCTTTTTTTGAGTACAAAATGGAAATACTTTGCGTATCTCTCGAAGAAGATTTGTTGCTACTTTTACTGAAGGAAATGGTCCAAAATAGATAGCATTTTTATCTTTTTCACGACGAGTAATATAAAATTTTGGGAATTCTTCTTTAATGGTTACTTTTATATATAAATAACTTTTGTCATCCATCCAGCGAACATTATATTTAGGCGAATGTTTTTGAATAAGTTCTGATTCAAAAATAAGAGCTTTAAACTCTGAATCTGTTAAGTAGTAACTAATTGTATCTGCGTTATTAACATATCCAGCTGCTTTTGGATCTACTTTTGCTGCTTCAAAATGAGAAATAAGTCTTGCTTTTAAATTGATTGATTTACCAATATAAATAGGCTTTCCTTTTTGCTCAAACATATAGACACCATTCGTTGTGGGTATATTTTTAAGTTCTTCTCGTTTTGCTGGAATATGTAATTTTTCCATAGGGAAATTATACTTGATACAGTAATAGTCAGTCTAAACTCTTTTAAGATT
>CAZSUZ010000007.1:0-39822 GCA_964610165.1 uncultured Gammaproteobacteria bacterium | reverse complement strand
CCATAGGGAAATTATACTTGATACAGTAATAGTCAGTCTAAACTCTTTTAAGATTAAAAAGAATATAAGAAGTGTTTAATGAATTTTTTGTTCAAGCAGAGAAATTCTGCCATCTAAATGATTGAATTCTTCTTTTGAAGGATGAAGATCGTATATGTCATTAACAATTTCGCGAAAGGCGGCTGTAAGTGTATTTTCTATAGCATCAACTTTATTCTCAACACCGGTAAGTCTAGATTCAACAGTATCGAGCCTAAATTCAACAGTATCTAGTCGAGATTCAACCTGATCAAAGCGCTTATCCACTTGGTCAAAACGTTTATCGACTCCATCGAAACGCTTATCAACTTCTTCAAATTTTTCATTAATAGCTAAAAAATCAGGTTTTAATACTTCACGAATAAGTTGTAAATCTCTCTTAGTAAGTGACATAAAATTATTTTAGGAAGAAATTACAAGTCTGTCAATATGTATAATTACATAACTTTTTT
This sequence comes from uncultured Gammaproteobacteria bacterium, assembly GCA_964610165.1. GTDB lineage: Bacteria > Patescibacteriota > Microgenomatia > UBA1406 > GWC2-37-13 > MFZZ01. The sequence goes on along the minus strand of CAZSUZ010000007.1, from coordinate 39,331 downwards.
AAGATACTGACCTGTATAAGATCCTTCTACTTTTTTAATTCCTTCTAAATCTCCTTGATACAAAATAGTGCCACCTTTATCTCCACCTTCTGGACCCAAATCTATTAAATATTGTGCGTGTTTAATGATATCTAAATTGTGCTCAATAACTAATACCGTATTCCCTTGTTCTACTAATTCATTGAGTGCGTTAAGCAGTTTTTGAATATCATAAAAATGTAAACCAGTTGTTGGTTCATCTAAAATATAAAGGGTATGTCCTTTTGTTGCATGAGAAAGTTCATCTGCTAGTTTAATACGTTGAGCTTCTCCACCAGAAAATGTTGGTGCAGGTTGTCCGAGTTTAATATAACCAAGTCCAACTTTTTGCAGAAATTTAAGTTTCAGATAAATTTTTTGATGATTTTTGAAAAAATCTGCAGATTCATCGACTGTCATTTCTAAAACGTCGTAAATTGTTTTATCTTTATATCGTACTTCAAGTGTTTCTCGATTATATCTTTTACCTTCACAAACATCACAAGTTACATAAACATCAGACAAAAATTGCATTTCAATTTTAATAACTCCAGCTCCTTGGCATTTTTCACAACGTCCACCTTTTACATTAAAAGAAAATCTACCCTTTTTATATCCTCTTGCTCTGGCTTCAACTGTATTTGCAAAAATGTCTCGAACATCGTCAAACATTTTTACATAGGTTGCTGGGTTAGATCGTGGCGTTCTACCAATCGGTGATTGATCAACCAAATACACACGATCTAAATCGTGGAATCCTTCAATACGTTTATAATCACCAACAAATTCATTCCAAGCATTACTAACATGAAGTTTTAAAGCGGGGTATAAGGTTTCTGTAATAAGTGTAGATTTACCAGATCCAGAAACTCCTGTAACAGCAATTAAATTTTGCAGTGGAATACGAACTGTAACGTTTTTTAAATTAAATTGAGACGCTTCATGTAATACAATTGTTCCTCTTTTTGTTTCTAAAGGTCGTACTTTTGCTTCTATTTTTGTTTTTCCAGAAATATATTGACCTGTTAAAGAAGTATCACTATCTAGCATTTCTTTAATCGTTCCTGTAAATGTAACTTTTCCACCTTCACTACCTGCTTTTGGACCAAGTTCTACAACATATTCTGCAGATTCAATTGTTTCTTGATCATGTTCTACAACAATTAAGGTATTACCTAGATTAGTTAAATTATGGAGTGTTTCGATAAGTGCGGATACATCTCGTGGATGAAGTCCGATAGATGGCTCATCTAGTACATATAATACGCCCGTTAAGCCAGTTCCAATCTGCGAAGCTAAACGAATACGCTGTAATTCTCCACCAGACAACGTTCGAGCTGCACGAGATACCGTTAAATATGAAAGTCCAACATTATCTAAAAAAGTTAATCTGGTTACAATTTCTTTAATGACAGATTTTGCTATTTCTTTTTCGTATTGATTGAGAATGGATTCTATTTTTGTTGAAACGTATGAACGTGTGTAATCTATAGACCAATCAGTCATATCCGAAATATTATGACCATCTATAGTAATTGAAAGTACTTCCGGTTTTAAACGTTTTCCATGACACACATCACATTGTTCTTCTCGCATATACTTCATAACTTCCCAACCACTACCTTCACTTTCAAAATATCGTTTTTCTATATCGTTTGCGAGTCCATTATATGTTTCATTAATATACGTAATTCTTCCAAATCTATTTGTTCCTTCTACCTGATATGTTCTACCATTGCCATATAATAGTAGTTTTTTTTCTTCTTCTGTAAATTTAGCAATTGGTTTATTTAAATCTATACCTTCATGTTCTGCCATTGTTTTAATTAAGCGTAAATACCATGTTTCTTGAAAATAAAATTTTGGATATGGTTGAAGTCCACCTTCATTAATACTTAAATTTGGATTTAATAATAAATCTGGATCTACTTTATGAATTGTTCCAATTCCTTTACATGTCGGACATGCACCAAGTGGAGAATTAAATGAAAACATTCGTGGTTCTATTTCTGGTAATGAAAGATTACAATTTGGACAAGAAAATTTTTCTGAAAATAAATGTTCTTCTTCTTGTAGTTTAAGTACTACAAGACCGCCTGAAAGATTTGTACTTTGTTCAACAGCAGTTGATAAACGTGATCGCAAATTTGAAAGAAATATTTCATCTTTAATATCTTTATGTTGAAGAGAAACTGCATCTATATATGCATCAATAGAATGTTTGTTAGCCTTAATTAAATTAATTTCATCTTCCAGTAAAAAATCTCGATCGTCTATACGTACTTGTTTGTAACCTTTTCCTTGTAAATTTTCAAATAAATCTCTAAATTCTCCTTTTCTGCTTCTAACAACAGGAGAAAGAATATGTACAATATGTGGTTTCATTTTGTCAGAAGCAACATGAGTTGAAATAAGGTCAATCATTTTTGCAACTATTTCATCTACTGTTAGTTTACGAATTTCAATGCCACAGTTTGGACAATGAGGATGACCAATACGAGCAAAAAGTACACGTAAATAATCATAAATTTCAGTAATAGTTCCGACTGTAGATCTAGGATTATGGCTTGCTGTTTTTTGATCAATAGAAATAGCCGGAGATAAACCTTCAATAAAATCTACGTCTGGTTTATCCATAATCCCCAAAAACTGTCTTGCGTAAGCAGATAAGGATTCTACATAACGACGTTGACCTTCTGCATAAATGGTGTCGAAAGCCAAAGAAGATTTACCAGATCCAGAAACACCAGTAAAAACAACAAATTTATTTTTAGGAATTTCTACATCTACATTTTTTAAATTATGCTCTCTGGCACCTTTGACTTTAATAGTATTTAACATGATTTTTGAGAAGTTATAGAACGTACAAGTGTACATCTTTTTGACGCAAGATTCAAGTAGGTTGCTCTGTAAGAAGTTCTTGTATTGCTTTCATTGCATGTGTTGTACGAGGATAATGATCAGGATCAAAATGAAATCCATCCATACTTTTAGCATTTGTTTCTAACTGCCAAATGCCATAACAAGGTACAGGTAAACCAACTTCTTCATTATCTTCATCAACAAGAATATTTTGTAGTATTAAGTCTGAAATAGAGCGTGCAAGTTGAGCATCATGGAAAAAACGAGGCATATTAAACCCATACATAATTTTTGGGTAACTACTCTCAAGTAGTAAAACTGGAGGTAAAGCTACACCCTGTTGTATAAAATCGATATAGCTTGATAATCCTTCTTGCTCTGAACTAAAATTGCCACCATAAATATGTGCAGAATTATGATCTAACCCTAATGAATATAGTTGTTCTGCATAAATATCCATTGGATTTTTAATTCCAGAAATTATTGGTGTATTAGGATCAATGTCACGTATTCTAGGTACTATTTTTCCGTACCAATCTGATAATGCGGCAACTTTATTATCTGTTTCAAATGTAATTTCTGGCTCGTTTGCTACTTCCCAAGCACCAATATGTTCGGCTACTGGAGATAATGAATTAATTACAAAGTTAGATCTATTTACGAAAGCTTCTATTTTGTCTTCATCTGTAAAAAATGCTTGTTGTTGAAAAGCAATTTCGTCATTATGTACTGCTCCTTCTAAATAAGGATGATTTAGTGTCGCACTTCCGTATATTGGATTAAATTTGTGGCTATGTAGTAACCTATATGTATCTAATAAACTTACTATAAAAGTTGTGTTTCCGCCAGATAATTCTTCTGCTTGTTGAATAAAATGCAAAAGTTCATCTATATACTGTTTATTAAACATGCCAATGCTTGGCTCAAAATTATCTGGTATATAAACTCTTGCAATTTTGGATCCCATTGTTTGCATATTTTTAACTACTTTACGAACCAAAGATTTGTCTTCATCGTAGGGTGTAAAAGGTATATTAACTGCAGTGCCGATTAATTGAGGATTGGAAGTTATAGGATATTTCTTTTTATAGCGGGAAAATAATTGTACTTTTCGTATTGCCTCTTGAGAAGTTAATGAAAAATCACGTTTACTATTAAAGTGTTCGAGTGATGAAATACCAGCAGCTGTAACTATCCCTGCTGCTAACCCTATAACAAAGTTTCTTCGTGGTATTTCTGCTTTACCAGCCATTTTAGATAAGTATACTCAAGAGATAGGGATTTTAAATATTACAAGGCGCTAATATACACATTTAAAATGTAATTTAGTATAATTAATATTATGGGTTTAAAAGAATCATTCGCACGCTTTTTTCATTTAGATAAAAAACAGCCACCTACTGTGAGTGATCTGGTGCTTAGAAACTTTCTTAATAATCCGGAAATAATTTATTATGACAGTGCAAATGAACCAATTCCTTATACTGGGGATTATACTGATTTTATTCGAGATATTCGTAGACGGAAATCATACATTCAATTAAGCACGAAGGAAAATCAGATATTAGTTGGTGTTCCTTTTACAGAACATCGAGGTATAAAAAGTAGTCTGGACAAAGAGTTTTTTCAAGGTGGTGTAAAGCATTATGGAGTAACTTATAATGAGCCTTACTATATTCAAGATGAAGTTTTAAGTGGCAGTATTCATATTGATAATTTCGGAATGAGAGTTTACCTATACGAAGAATATATGCAACTAGTTAATTCTCCAGATCTTATAATAATTCCTTAATTTTATCGCGAAGCATAATTGCAGCTTCAAAATCCATTTCTTCAACATATTTTCTCATTTCTTTTTCGAGCTTCTTAACTGTTTTTTTCTTGTCGTAATCTGTCATAGAAGACGGATCTAGTGTTTCCAAGCCTTTTATATCAAAATCTCTATTCATCTTGTCAAATACCATTAAATCTTCTTCTGCTTTTTCTGCAATTTTTTCTCTAATAGGTTTATAAATTGTCTTTGGGTTGATATTATGTTTCTTATTATATTCAGATTGAAGTGTACGTCTTCTGTTAATTTCATCAATAGCTAGTTTCATTGATTTAGTAATTTTGTCTGCATAAAGTATTACTTCACCTTCAATGTTTCGTGCTGCACGTCCCATAGTTTGAATTAATGATGTTCGAGATCGTAAAAATCCTTCTTTATCTGCGTCTAGAATAGCAACTAGTGTAACTTCTGGCAAATCTAGTCCTTCACGAAGTAAATTTACACCTATTAATGCATCAAACTCATTTTTTCTTAAATTATCAAGAACATCTGAACGTTCAAGTGTATGAATATCTGAATGTAAATAGGCAGCTCTAATGTTCTTTTCTTTAACATACTCAGATAAATCTTCTGCAGTTTTTTTTGTTAAAGTGGTAACTAATACTTTTTCACCTTTTTTTGCGCGAATTTCTATTTCTTTTACTAAATCTGGAATTTCAGAAGTTGCTGGCCGTATTGTAATTTGTGGATCGATAATGCCTGTTGGACGAATAAGTTGCTCTACAACACCATTATGTGGAACTTTTTTACCTTCTTTTCCCAACATCTGTACTTCTTGTTTTGCTTGATCCACTTCCCACTCATCTGGAGTTGCAGAAACATAAATAAATTTTGGTGGAATTTTATAAAACTCATCGAATGTTAATGGTCTATTATCATACGCAGAATTTAAACGGAATCCATAATCAATAAGATTCTTTTTACGTGCTTTGTCTCCATTAAACATTCCTCTAATTTGAGGAACCGTCATGTGAGATTCATCAATAATTACTAAAAAATTATCACCATAAGCTACTTTAAAATAATCCAATAAACTGTATGGTGGATCTCCAGGCTTTCGACCATCAAAATATCTAGAATAGTTTTCAATTCCATTTACATATCCAACTTCTTTAATCATTTCAAGATCATAATTAACTTTTCGAAGAAGACGTTCTGCTTCTACAATTTTATTTTGTTTCTTTAATATTGAATATTCACGTTGAAGATCTTCTCTAATTTGATTTTCAGCATTTTGAAATGCTATTGGATCCATTAAATATAGTTTAGCTGGATAAATAGTAACAGTTTCATCATCTGTGCCAACTTTTTGACCTGTTAATGGATCTATACGTTCAAAGTTGGTAATACGCCCATATTCTTCTGTAATACGAATTGCGTAGTCTTCATAAGGTAAGTACACATCCATATGACTTCCTCGAATGCGGAAAGATCCACGTTTAAAATCGAATTCAGAACGTTCATATAATAGTTCTGTTAATTTTACTGCCATTTGGCGCCAATCAATTAAATCACCTTTTTTAAGCTGAATCATAAATTTACCATATTCTGAAGGTGATCCAATGTTATAAATACAAGAAACTGAGGCAACAACAATCACATCTTTTCTGGTTAATATATTTGAGGTAGATTTTAATCGAAGTTTGTCTATAAGTTCATTAATATCGGCTTCTTTTTCTATATAAGTATCTGATGTTGGAATATAAGCTTCTGGCTGATAATAATCGTAGTAAGATACAAAATAAGAAACTGCATTTGTTGGGAAAAAATCTCTAAACTCTTGATACAGTTGTCCAGCTAACGTTTTATTATGAGAAATAATAAGAGCTGGCATATTTAAATCGCGAATAACATTTGCCATTGTGAAGGTTTTACCAGAACCTGTTACTCCCAAAAGTACTTGATTTTTAAAACCATTCAAAACACCTTCCTCAAGTTTTTTAATTGCTTGTGGTTGATCTCCTGTGGGTTTGTAGTTGGACTGAAGGTCAAAAGCCATGTATGTATTATAATATATCTCATGCTATACATTGTCGGAACGCCTATTGGAAATTTAGATGATCTTTCGTATCGTCAAGCCAGAACTATTATGGCTTCAGATATTTTATTAACAGAAGATACAAGGTCTACTGGACTTCTTCTAAAAGTTATTGCTGAAATATTTCCTTTTAAACGAAATCCTGAGCAACGAATGATTTCTTACTATAAAGAAAAAGAATTCCAAAAATTGCCAGAAGTTGTTTCGCTTTTGGAAGAAGGTAAAGAGATTAGCCTTATTTCTCAAGCTGGGATGCCGCTTATTTCGGATCCTGGTTCATTTTTAATTCAACATATTGTTAAAAAAGGTATTCCTTTTACTGTTATACCAGGTCCATCTGCCGTTACAACTGCATTTCTTCATGCAGGATTTAATTCGGATCAGTTTATGTTTTTTGGCTTTTTGCCAAAAAAAGAAGGTCAGCTTAAAAATGTATTGCTAAAATTTGCGGAAACAAAAAAAATATTTAAGGAAATGGTTTTTATATCGTTTGAATCTCCAAATAGAATTCAAAAAACATTATCTGTAATTAATGAAATACTTCCTGAATGTGAAGTTGTGGTAACAAGAGAACTTACTAAAAAATTTGAAGAAATTAAACGTGGAAAAGCGCAACAACTACTTACCGAAGAATACAAAGGAGAAATTACACTACTTATCTCTTAAAAAGGGTTTGAGAGGTGTCCGCGCATTGCAGACACCCCTCGATGCACTAAATGTGAGGAATTTGGTTCGTGCTAATTCGCACACCATGATTTGTTTCCTCAGGCGGAAAGCTTGCTGGTTGCCCAGCTTGACGGGTGAAGATCGGTAGTTTTGTTCCATGTTGGAAGTAAACCGAGTCAACACCCAAATCCAATAGCGCCATTACTTCTTTCCGTCGTTTTTCAGCATCAGTTTGTTGAGACATAGAATGCTCCTTTCTTGTCTCTAAATCTTGAAAGCGGTTTGTTTTAGTGCATACTAATTATACCATATTATGCATGTATTTTGTATTTTATATGCTTATTTTTCAAAAAAAGAAGATATTTGGCTATTATTAAGCCAATATTTTGTAAAAAACCTATACGTAATTAATAAATCAAAAAAGATGATAAATATACGTTATTTTACACTTCGTATTCTGGAAAATTTTCATCTCCATTCATTTTTCGTTCATTTATCCATTCAACATACGTACAACCTGTAGCTTTTTTAGTAGCACGATCCCATCCGGCAGTACTACATTTTTTCATTTTTTTACCAGTGGATGTAACAACTAAAAGTAGTTTTGCACCACATGTTGGACATGCTTCATCTAATTCTTCTTTAGAACCATTGAACCATTCAATATAATCACAACCTGTTGCTTTTTTAGCCTCTTTATCCCAGCCACCAGTACTACATTTTTTTAATTTTTTACCATTTCTTGTAGTTGTCATAACAAGAGGATTTCCACATTTTGGACATTTTTCATCAAGAGTTTCTGGTTCTGGATTAAACCATTTTACGTAATCACAACCCTCTGTTTTTTTTGTTTCTGGGTTCCAACTGCCTTGTGAACATCTTTGTAATCGTTTTCCAGATGGAAGAGTTTCTATTGGATTTAATGCAGATCCACATTTTGGACATTTTGTATTATCTGTTTCGGTTTGAGCATTTTCTGTTTTTTTCATAATTTCATTTTATACATAAAAACATAACAATGTAAAGAGGTAAATTTGTATAGTTTGTTATTGTAGTACTTTACTAAGATAATTATCAAGTGTAAGAATTGTGGAGGAGCACGCAAAAAAGCGTGCACCTCCCTAAAAAAACCTATTAAGACAAGTAATGCTAATCTACATGTCTTCATCATCATCAAAATCGTCACCCTCCAGATCATCTGGATGATCGAAAGGATCATGTCCATCATTGAGCAATGTATCATCTAGCTCTTCATCTTCAGGACTGTATGAGTATTCAAAGTCATCATCGTCCTCTTCAATATTCGGGTCGACTGTTTCAGTTTTTTCGGACTGAAACCTTGAAAAAAAAGCCGCGATAAAACTTACAAATGACATGACATTCTCCTTGAACGTTCATACAAAATCGGCTTTTATTATAGCATAGAGCACCTATAATAAAAATGTGGTGACATGTTCTAACTCAGAAGAAGATAATTGATGTCCAGTAGAATATGATTGAAAGGTAACGTGTGCTCTAAAAGATCTCAATAGTTCAATTAATGCAATACTATCTTCCACATCTACTAATTCATCATTTGTGCTGTAATGTATAAGTACGGTATTTTTAGATAAATCAAGTTTCTCAGTTGGTGTAAATGGAAGTATTGGTCTAAGAAGCACAACATTTTTAATTAGCTCCGGATAATAGAACATTGTGGCAAGGATCATATTTGCCCCATTTGAATATCCTAAAAAAACAAACTGATCAACATTCATTTTATGTATTTTCATCCAATCTAACATAAATAAATTAAGATTATGAGATTCAAGTTTTATATTTTCCTGATCAAAAACACCAATAGACTTACGTTTAAAAAATCTTTGCAATCCACCTTCATCAATATTTCCTCGTAAACCAAGCAAATTATACGAATCTTTTAACTGATCATTTAAAAAAAGAAAATCATGTTCTGTTCCACCTGTTCCATGAAGAAGAACCAGCGTTTTACTTGCCTTATTATTAATAAATTGGTATGTAAAAAGATTTGTGTAGTTATTCATTCTATTGTAAATTGTGGTAAATTTGCTTCAATTTCCTTTCTATGTTGTTCTAAAAATGGTGGTAAAGCAATTTTTTTTCCTAAATCTTTTTCTTTTTCATCTGCAGTAAACCCTGGTGAATCTGTCGCTATTTCAAATAAAATGCCTGCTGGTGTTCTAAAATATACAGATTTAAAATAAAATCTATCTATAACATCTGTTGTTTGTATACCAATTTCGTGTACTTTTTGCTGAAGTTCTAATTGATGTTTTTCATTTTTTGCTCGAAAAGCAATATGATGAACCGTACCAGCAGCGTTAAAACCAAATTCTGCATTGGGATCTTCTTTAATTTCTAACACAGAAGCACGTTTTTTATTTGGAATTTGATATAACGTATAATTACCTTCAGTATCAATCTGTTTATAGCCAAATACTTCTGCAAGAATAGGTTCTACTAACCGTTTATCATGAATACTCAGTGTTGCAGAATAAAAATTTTGGATTGCACAATCTTTTCTTATCTCTTTTGTCCATATATCTTGTGAATTCTCTAATTCAGCTTCAGATAAACCGATTAATTCTAATTGTTGATCATCTTCATCAAAAAAAGTAAGGTGTTGTTTTTCAAATCGTTCAGAAATTTGATTATGTTTTACATTATGTTCTTCAAAGCGCTTTTTCCAAAACTGTAAAGATTCTTTTGGAACTGCTAATCCAATTGTTGTAACCAATCCATTCCCACGTTTACCTTGCATAGGAGGTTGAAAAATAAAAAAAGTTAAATCCATTCCAGGATTACCTTGCGTATCTCCAAAAAATAAATGATACGTAGATGGATCGTCTTGATTAACAGTTTTTTTTACTAATCGAAGCCCTAATATTTTCGAATAGAAATGAACAGTATTTTGTCCGTGTGAGGCTATTGCAGTGATATGATGAATACCTGAAATCATAACTGCATTATATCAAGTTTATGATACAGTTTTACATTGCTAAATTATAAGAAGATATGTTTACTTACTTTTTACTATGTGTATTTATAAAAACACGATTTGTAGTCCAGTCATTATTAATTTCTTCAATCGTTCTATTTGTAACTACAGGTTGACCATTATTAAACCATGAAGAAAATGTATTACTAGTTACATCCCACATGTAGACAATTCTTTCATTCGGATTTGAAGGATTTTGTTCTGTTATAAATAAATCAGTATTTGTATCCGCATTATAATCACTAGTCCATACTTGGGATTCTCCGTTTATTAAGGTTAAAATCATTTCGTTATTTTTGTTATCTATAATAACAGTGTCCTTTCTTGCGTTTTTAACAGGTGGAGTGAGTGGAAATAGTTTCCCTTTGTTATTAATTACAATATTACCTGTCCAGTGATTAAAGGAACATTCTTTACCTATTTCAGAGACATGAACAAATATATTTGATACTTCTTGTTTTTCATTTGTAGATCCGCCACCCATAACAATGCGTGTATATCCGTTTTTACTTGTTAATTTGTACGTTTCTTTACTATTGGTAACAGTATCCTTTATTATGATTTGCGGATCTTCATAATATTCTCTATTTATATAGTTACAATAATCTTCTAATCGTCCTGAAGGAACAATCTGGATTACGGATTTTGTTGTAATCTCATACTTTCCTAGTTTTTGATTGTAAGATTTTACTGGTCCCTCGTAGGGAACAAAAGTTATTTTGTTTGAAACAATAAGTGCTATTACAATGAATGCTATAACACCTACTATTATTTTCTTCATAATGTTAATATTATACTAAATATTATCCTGATTTACATTATTACAGGACTAATTGTGTATTTGATAAATTCATTTATTATTTTAGTACAATATAAACATGAAGAAATATACAATTCCTTTTACCGAGCAGGGATTTTTAACAATTCGTAATGAATATGAATCTCTTCTTAAAAAACGTCCTGAAATTGTTCATAATCTTAGTGTTGCCAGAGATATGGGAGATAGAAGCGAGAATGCTGCTTATAAAGAAGCACGACGAAAACTTTCTTCTACAGATAGTAGACTTCGTTTTTTAAAGAAAATAGTGGAAAACGCAAGAGTAGTAAAACCTATTAATACTGAATATGTCGATATTGGAACCACGGTTGTAGTACATAATGGAACACAACAAATTACTTATTCTATTGTTGGTGAATATGAAGCAGATCCAACACAACAAAAACTTTCTCATAAATCGCCTGTTGGACATGCGTTACTTGGGAAAAAAGTTGGAGATACAATTGCAGTAGAACTTCCAATAGGGACAGTTATTTATACCGTACTTAGTATATCGTAATAGCTGAATTTTTTTAAATTAAATGGAGAGCAGTACTTTTGTATGTGGTACTGCCCTCCTATGTTACTAGTCTTCAGCTCTAAATAGCAAAGCAGTGAGCTATTCAGAATTAAAGAAAGTCGTTTCTCCAGCCCATGTTTCTCCGATGGGATATATTGTTCATATGTCCACATCTACGATACTCATCCATTCTTTTACTAATATGCATCCTTTTTTCTTCTTCACTTTCTTCCTCAGTTTCCTCTTCATTGTTATCCTGATGCTTATTAAAAAGTTTGGTAAACCATCGACCTAACATACATCACTCCTCGGGCTAGAATGAAAATAGTTTGCAGATACAAACCAAGTTATAATTATACCATTTTTACATATTAATTACATATTGAGGCTACTGAAGTAACATTATTCGAAGTAATTTCCAAGCTGAATAAAAGATCTGCTTGGTACATCAAACCAGAAAGATATTTTTTCTTTAGTGTTAATAACCAGAAGTGTATTATCAGCCCAACCTGTTATTTGATCAATAGTATAAGTACTCATTTGGTCTTTAAACAAAGACGAAACTGTTATATATTGTTCGCCAGAAGGAAATGCATCTCCCGAACTTTGAAACACATAATACTCTTCTTCACCTTTGAGGAAAAAATAGAATGTATCTGGTGACCAGGTATTAAATGGTATTTGTAATGTTTCGTTAACACCAGATTTTATGAGTATTTCTTTTGGTGGATTGGTATTTATTTCTATTATTTTAATAATATTGGTACTAGCATTATTGCTTTCAACTGTTTCTAATGTAAGCAGTTTACTACCTTCTGGTGATGGCATTTGGGATGTAGATGTAACAGATATTGGAGTTGGAGTTATTGATATATCTATCTGAGGAATTTGTTCAATGGTTTTGTTGTATGAATATGTGCGTTGAGCTTCAATTAAAAATAATGAAGCTATAATAGCAACTACAACAAATGTTGTAAATTTAAATATGTATTTAGTAATATTCACGCTTCTGGTTCTTCATAAATTGTAATAAGTGTGCCTTCAGAGTCATTTGAAGATTTTTCTGCCCATTCGTATAGTACCTGTGCATCTATTGTTCGCAAATTAACACAACCATGACTCATTGCATGACCAAAATTATTATGCCAATAGGTACCATGTAAACTAAATCCACGACTTCCTGCTACTTCATTATTAGAAAAGAACATAACATACGGAACATTTGGTAGATCATAAAAATCTGCACCACTGCCTCCAGTCATTCGGGAGGCAACAAATTTACTCCAAATGGTAAAAGTTCCTGTTGGCGTTCTGCCCCATAATCCGGTAGAAACAGGAGTTTCCAAAATAAGTGTATCTCCTTCATAAGCTTTTAACATTTGTGTTGTAAGGTTTACATAAATATGTTTATCTTTTGAAGATGTATCTGTTCCTAATACAGATTCTGCATTTGCGAGTGTTTTATTTGAAATATCTGGAACAGCTACAGTTTTGTTGTTATAAATACCTACTGCGCCATTTTCTATTTGTAATTTTGGTTCTGTTTTACAACTAATACTATTGCCACAAGGAGTTTGAAGAGTAATGTATGTATTGTAAATAAAATTTGTAAGTAGAAAAATAATAATAAATGAGGCGCAAAAAACAACAATATTGAGGAATAATATTGTTTTATGTGAAATAAAAGAAGTTTTCTTACTAATTTTTTTCTTCTTCATGTTTTTATAGTAACGATTTTATCTGCATACTTCAATTAAATTTTATAAAAACTATAAAGCAGTTATTAATTTGTTATGGATTACTATAAAAGGGTAAAGAGAATATTTTCTTAATTGACAGAAAGCATCAAATAGCCTATAAAATTATCGCGCGAGAAGAGCATACGTCTTGTAGAGCAGATCTATGTATAAAACTTTAATCCAAATATACGATAATTTAGAAGAAATGCTCTTATTTCTTCTTCTTTGTTTATTTTGTGATTATATATAGCTTATTTCGAGCTAAATTTTCATTGATAGTAAATTTGTATTAAAAACTAAAGAATATACTCTGGAAAGCCAAAAGAAGAGGTTGAAGATGGTGTGGAAGGAGTTGGGATGTTTGTTATCGTAGGAACTACGGGTGTTGATGAAGGACTAGAATTAATAAATTCGATATATCGACAAGTAATTCCTTGACACGTTTTTAAATAATTTAAATATTGTTTATGAATTGACATCTGAATAACTTTTGTTGGTGAAGAATCGCCTTGGAGACTGTGCATTTCTGCAGGATCAGTTGTTAAATCATAAAATTCTTTTGAGTTTGCTGTGTCTTGATATTCAATATATTTCTGGTTCGGTACGTATTGTGCAGCAGAACTTGTCCGTACTCCGCTATAAGATGGAACATCAAATACAGTATTTCCACCTATTTGATGCTCTATAAGGAATCGTTTACGCCAGGGAATAGTATTATTAGCAAGGATTGGTTTTACAGAAGTACCATCGACTGTATGTTTTGGTACAACATTTGCCAAGTCCGCAATAGTACTCGCTAAATCTGTATTGACAACAAGCTGGCTTTGGGCTATTTTATTTTGTGGAAATCCTGGAGCAGCGATATATAAAGGAACTCGAATTGACTCTTCAAACGCATAACTTTTCTCAGAAAGTCGATGTTCTCCATACATAAAACCGTTATCTGAAGTAAAAATAAGTACGGTATTATTAAGTTTATTACTTTCAATTAGTGCATCTACTACTGTTCCAATAAGATCATCAACAGCACGTGTCGCAGCTAATCTATTTCTAAATAATTCCTGATTAAAATAGTTATCTTCTGCAGTCATAAGCGGCCAACTTTGTACCCATGGAGGTTTATCTGAAATATCGGATTCATTATAGGCTGTTCTTGGAGTTAACGGTGTTGTAATTGTACCAATATACCGAGCAGGTGGCCGTACAGATAAGCGCCAAACATCGGTATATGTTTTAAATGGAGTATTTGGCCAAACCTCAACATGAGGAGCTACAGGAGCTACTTCTAAAAAAAATGGCGCTGTGTTTGAATTCATGTTTTGAATAAAAGTAGCCGCTTTTGCAGCAATTACATCGGTTTGATAATCGTTTTCCGCCGTAGTATAAGCTTTTATTGTTCCATTTTCGTTCATGACATATTGATACATTCTATAAACATAGGGGTCTAGTAGTACCTGCCACTCGTCCCATCCGGGCGGAATATACTCAAGATCCTGAATATCAACAACTTCATCTCCATTTAAGTTAGTTACTCCATACCCATTGAGATATTTTCCAATTAAGCCTGTTACATAACCACTATCATGAAGCCAAGTTGCAAGAGTTGAGGTATCATTAAATCTACCTGCTCCTTGCTCAGATAAGCTCACTGCATAGGTATTATGATTATGAGAATATTGACCTGTTAGAAATGTAGCACGTGAAGGACAACAAAGGGAATTATTAACAAAAGCATTTTGAAAGGTTGTACCCTTTGAAATGATATAATTTTGTAAGTTTGGCATCAATCCTAAGGACTGAAGTGTCGACAAAGTCCTAACGTCTAAGTCATCTGTCATAATTACTACTATATTTGGCGGTGTAGTTGCTGCTTCTACTTGTTGGTCTTTATGTAAATAATTAAGTAATTCATTTTTAGAAGTTGGAGGAAAGGTGAAAAAAACACTGACAATTACAGCTACGGCAATTAAAATAAGGAAGTGTTGCCATTTTTTATAGTTAAATCGCATGTAGTTAATTTATAAAATAAATAATTCTATAAGTCAACATTAAAGTACTTTTATTAATCAAATGTGAACCTAATGAAAACCTATTGGAACCTACTATAGTCGTTTTAACATGTATACAAGATTAAGAGTTAATTCTTATCGAGCAGGATACGGCGACATAGGAATAATAATTGGCCTTTTACCTTCCATATTTGTTTCTTCTATACAATAATATGGTGCATTATCTCCTGGTAGTCCACCTTTAGCATAATTGTATCCAGTTGGACATTCAGTGTTCATTTCATTGATATTTTTTCTACCTTTGAGCAAAAAACTTCCAAGAAACAATAGGAGTATACAAATAAATATTATTAACAAGGTTTTGGTTTTCTGCTTCATTAAAATGATTATAAACAAAAATCGTATTTTTTGTTAAACTTCAGTATGAAGACTGTACAAGTAATCTTTAAATATACATTTTTAGCTCATCAAACCGTAGATTTGTCGAATATTTCATGATATCTTGAAGTTGAAAAAGCTTAATTTTGCAACTTGTGACCCCGATGCAACATTATTTGAACCGGCTATTGTTGTATTTAACAAACTGATGCTGGTTTATGAAAATGACAAGACACAAGATGATGAAAGAAGATAATTTATAATGGTAGTCAGAATTAAAATTAAGTCTAATGAGTATAGAATAGTATATGCCTTATTTACCATACTTTTTAGTCGTCTCTCTTATAATTGACCCATCTCTCAGCTCTATGTTTCGTTGGGCTAATAGTGCATATTCAGGTTCATGGGTAACCATAATAATAGTTTGCCCTTTTTTATGCAAATTCAAGAATATTTCGAGTACTTTTTCTGATGATTCTGTATCCAGATTGGCAGTCGGTTCATCGGCAAAGAGAATTTTTGGATTATGAACTATGGCGCGTGCAATACTAACACGTTGTTGTTGACCTCCGGAAAGCTGGCTTGGAAGATTGTTCATCTTATCTTGAAGATCTACTTTTGAAAGAGCTACCTCTGCTTTTTTTTGTACTGAATTTCCATCTATTCCTTGCATGAGAAGAGGCATCATAACATTTTCTTTTGCTGTAAGCATGGGCAATATTGCATAATCCTGAAAAATATATCCCAGGTTTTTTAACCTGAAACTTATTTTTTCTTCAGATGTCAGTTTAGATGTTTCAACACCTTCAATTGTTATAATCCCTTGATTTGGAGAATCTAGTAAACTAAGCTGATAAAGTAACGTGCTTTTACCAGAACCGGACATCCCTGTGATAGCGAGAAACTGGCCGGAGGGGACTGAAAAACTAATACCCTTTAATGCAATAAGTGTGTTGTCGCCAATTGTAAATTTTTTTGTGAGATTGCTTACTTCTATCATATTATTATCGTCCTAAAATAGCGTCTAACGTATTCTGTTTTGTTACCAACCAAGCGGGTATAAAACCAGAAATAAATGCGGTAACAGTTAAAATAAATCCTCGTATAAAAAGTCCGTTTGTGGTGATTGCTAATTTCCCTTCTGTAACCGGGAATTGTAAAGGATGAAGTTCAAACCATGGAGCAAGAAACCAAACAATTATAAAACTAGAAAAAAATATTCCAGCAAGTGAATAGAATAATGATTGCATAACATATGAAATTTGAATAGCTCGTGCAGATATTCCTATGCCTTTCATGATTCCGATATATTTCCTTCGTGTTATTGCGTTAACAAAAATTACGATAAAAATTGTAATTGCTCCTACAATTAACGAAATTGCACCTACAATATTTCCTAACATTGTGAAAGTTTTTTTCATGTCGGATATTGCTTTTGGTAATGTTTCCTCTGCAGTTTCTGCAATAATATCGGTTTTATTAGCAAAGTTTTCTAGTATATATTCTTTTGCCACTAAATTATCAGAATCTGGGGTAAGAAGTATGGCAATTTCATTTGAATTGAGACTATGATTATCCAATAACGAACGCATCGTACTTTCTGGTATAAATATACGGCTGTCCACAGTAGTATTTCCGGTATCAATTATTCCTTTGACAGAAACTTCAATATTTGTTTTACCAATTAATAATTTTAATCTAGATCCGATGACAACACCTTCCAATCGAGATTCTGTAGAAGAACCCTTAGAATATTCAGCTAATAAACTTTTTCCTAAAATAATTCCTTCTGTATCATATTCATTAAGATATTCTCCAGCTATAATCTGCGATGATAATCCGGTAACAGAATCTT
Organism: uncultured Gammaproteobacteria bacterium; assembly: GCA_964610165.1. Lineage (GTDB taxonomy): Bacteria > Patescibacteriota > Microgenomatia > UBA1406 > GWC2-37-13 > MFZZ01. Next base: position 21,582 of record CAZSUZ010000007.1, on the reverse strand, counting down.
CATCTCGGGGATCAATTCCTACCAAAGTGCCACTCACTCTTTGGCCAATATCAGTATTCTTAACCTTTACCTTACTTTCATTCTCTAGGATTACTGCTGTAGTATAACGTTTTGATAATGCCTTATATGTAGGTAGGCTTTTAATAATTGCCTCCAGTATACTCGATTGAGATATTGAAATATTTTGACTTGCAGGTTTGATTAAAATATCTGAAGAATAATACGTTTTAAATGAATTCATCATACCGTCTGCTAACCCAATGAGAATTCCTCCCATGAGAACCATATTAAAAAAAGTCAAAGACATTACAAAAATAATAAGAGATGTTGACCAAGGATTATTACGTTTCAATTCACGGATTGCTAAAAATTGGCCTACTGTAAGGTCTTTTTTTATCCTGTTAAGGTAATTGCGTATCGTCATAAATTTTTACTGTTTGGCCTTACTAATACTTCTGTTCCGCTCTCCAAACCAGATATTACTTCAGCTTTAGCAAAACCTTTTTCTCCAATTTGCACTTCAGTAAGATTACCTTCTTTACTGTTTGATTTTTGAACAAATATGTTTCCTTCCCGATATATCAAAGCACTCATGGGAATAGTCAAAGTATTTTCCTTCTGAATCAATATGATTGATGCAATTGCTGTCATGTTTGGTTTGATCTCGGATGGTAAATCTGCAATTCCAATTTTTGTTTCAAAAGTAACAACACCATCATTGATGACACCAACTGACTCAATGTCCTCTACATTACCTTGAAAAACAACATCTTTCAACGCGTCAAATGTAACATTAACCTTCTGGCCGACTGAGATTTTTGGCACATATATTTCATTTACAAATACAGTTAGTACTTGTTCATTCTCTAATGTATCCTCATATGCGATCTTTGCTAAGCTTACTTGTGACTGGGCAGCTACAATAGAACTATCTGCTTCTTTGTATTTTTTTTCTGATTGACGAAAATCTTTTTCAGCCTGAACAAGCTGCGAATCTATACTAAGTTTTTCCAAACTTGTGTAATCTTCTTTTGTTAATGGATTTGTTGTATTTTCATTTTTGTAATTAACTTCGTTCTCCGCGTCTAAAACTACTTGTCTTTTTAACCACATTGCGGCATCCGCAGCTTCCTTATTTTGCTTAGCAGTGACAAGCGTGTTCAACGCATTCTGATAAGTTGCATAAGCTGATGCTTTTTCGGTTTCAGATGCGGTTTTATGAAATATACCGCTTACCTTAACTGTTTCAAGAAATGTTTCTTCTTGAACGGTGTACAAAAGTCTGGTATCAGGCTTGCTCAGTAGGAAAAATTTAAAACCGAAAGCAAATATTATAACCAGAGCAATTATGAGATAGACCTTATAAACTTTCATACTATTTAAATTTTTGCTTTTCTAAAATATTACTAAAAATTCGAATCAATACCTTAAGATCATCCTCCGGTATAGTTGATAAAATCTTAAAATGATTTTCCTCTAACTGTTTTTTAAATAATTGTATTTGTTTCATTCCTTCAGGTGTAATTGAAAGCCATATTATTCTTCGGTCAACAGGACTATTTTCCCTCTGAATGTAATGAGCTTCACTTAAGCGATTAGAAAGTTGAGTTACTGCAGATAAAGACATCGAAAGTTCATTTGCCAACGAACCTACAGGAGTTTTTGGATGCTTATAAATATACGTAAGTGCCTGAATTTGAAGTAATGTTGTGGCTTTATCTTCAAATGAACTTGACTGTTCGATCAATCTACGAACTTTAACTGCTTTGGTTAAAAACTCTGATAGTAATTTTGTACTGGGAGTATTCATAGTCAAGTAATAGTTTATGCTATAAATAATTTATTATATAAATAATATAAAGTCAAGAATCATTATTTACTGTCCTGATAATTTAAAGAAGTATCTAAATTATATCAACAAAAAGCCGTTGTGTTTTATTCATCTTAATATCAGATACAAAAAAAAGCCTCTGACAAGCAGAAGCTTTTTTTGCATTGGGTCATTTACTGATTTTCACCAGGAACTGACTGACCATATTGTACCAAAGGAATACTATGATCGCTATCCTCTTGTATTCTCGCATTACCATTTAGACCAAATAATTGTTAGAATAGGGATGAATGAAAAGCAAAAGAAAGCAATCACAAATAGAGGATTTACCAACAGTCAGAGAACTTATAGACAAGTGGATGACTCCTGGTACAGCTCTGGAATATACCGAGGAGCCGATTATATTCAGCAACAAGCTATCCCCAATAAAGTCCCTACAAGTCAGAATCTACTCAACTGAGGCTAATAATCAGGCAATACTCCACAAACTCCACTCGCTTACCCGAACATCTTAGAAAATTGCTTCTTTTTTCCAGTTCTTAGAGACTCTTGTTCTATGAAACTTATCTATCTTTGACTGCTCTCTTGCTATCTTAGAAGCTGAACCCATAATTATTTGCTTCTTTTGATTATCTACCAGTCTGACAAACGCTTGGAAAAGTTCAATCCATTGTTTGAAAGAAAGTTGTGTTGGAACAACTGATTCAGTGAGGTGAAGGGATTGGATGAGCCGAGAGAATTGATTTGGAGTAAAGATAGTCCTCAGACCTTTCTTGAGGTTGGGGTTTGACCTATTGAAAGCGTAGGATACAAAGTCCTTATACTGATTGGATTGGTCATCTGAAATAAGTGGTATCTCCAGTTTCTTGATTCTTAGAAGTACAATGTCAATGTCAGGGCGAGGATCAAAGTCTGATCTTAGGAAATGATATTCAATGGAAGGCTCAAACCAAGGTTTGATCGTTACTGAAAAGAGGCTTTCCTTACTGACAGGAGAGCCAATAAACTTATAAGCAGCTTCTTTCTGAACAATCAAATATGTATCCCCTGGAGGGTTGAGGGTATTGATCAATTTTCTTATAACATCTGCTGTTCTATTGAATGGTATGTTGGAAAACACTTTATATGGTTCATTTGGTAGAAGATAATTAAAGAAGTCTCCAGTTTCAATCTGAATCTTAGGATTATTCTGAAACTTTTGTCTGAGAATACCTGTCAAAGTAAGGTCTGCTTCAATTGCAATAACTTTCTTGCAAAATGCCGAGAGTACCTCTGTAATAACTCCCCTCCCTGCTCCAATATCAATAACTGTATCATTCAGTTGAATGGATGATTGTCCCACTAACTTTTGTACCAGTTGTAAGCTCTTCAAGAAGTTTTGAGAGTATTTTATGCTTTTCTTTACTACTTTCTTTCCGTGTTCCATATTCGAATTATATCAATTCTGATTGATTGAGGTAGTAAATAGTTCCAGGTATAATGGTTATATTGTAACTTTCAAGGCTAATTTCTTGGAAACATTCCAGCGACTATGACAAATACAGTCCATAAGATCAGATATGCAGCCAAGGGTAGTTCGATCATTCATGCAGGATTTGAGACAAGTGTCCATGCGCTACCTGGCGTTGTAAAAGACAAACTGGATTCATATCTCAAATGCAAGTATTCGCCAGCCAAGATATTAGCCCATCTTTCCCAAGAGTTTCCTGATGTGTCATTACCGAGCAGGTCAGCTCTGTACAACTATCGCAAGCGATATTTTGAGAAATCTCTCGTATCTGCGACACCTGTCGCAAGAACAGAAGAAATGTTTGACGCAGATAAAATCAACCTCAAGTCATTGGTGGTCAGTCATGTCAAAAGGTTCGTGGCTGTTGATTTACCAGAACTTAGGGAGCGATGGTATAGGTCTATGGAAAATGATCAAGGCAAAACTCAGCTCTCTAAAGAAACCAGAGAGTCAGCTCGATTATATCTGGAGGCAGTAAAAGTCAGCATGGATGTAATGCCTAAGCTCAATATCACAGTTGAACTCATAGAAGATAAACCACCAGTTGAACCAGAACTTGAAGGTGTTCAGAAAGAGGATGTATATGACAAACTTGCAAGAGTTATGGTCAAACATCCCTGGCTATTCATGAAAGGAACTGATAAAAAAGCAGTTTCATCATCCTAATACTTGAGACACCTGTCTCGCTTTGATATTTCAACTCTGTACCAACTCATAGCAAACTCTCACTAAAAATAGTAAAATATACTAAATAGAGAGAAGTCACCAGGAACTTAGAATTACTGGTATTCAGTACAGAACTATGGATGGAAATCAGGAAAATACAAGAAGGCTTGCTTATTATATTAGAGTATCCACAGACGATCAGGCTGATAAGTTTGGTATCCCAGCCCAGAGAGAAGCAGTAGAAGCAATCCTCAGAACCAAAGGTAAGCTTAGAAACGGACAACCAGCAATGGTATTCGCAGGTGATAGTCATGTGTATATTGATGATGGGATTAGTGGAACTTCTAAACTTGATGAACGACCTGGATTTGCCAAACTCAAAGAAGATTACATGCTTGCCCCCAAAGGTCAGAAACCATTTGACACAGTGGCAGTATTCAAGATTGATCGCTTTGCCCGAAAATTACGAATCCTCATGGATGTCCTGGACTTCTTTGAGGAAAATGGCATTGAGTTTATTTCAGCCACTGAGTCTATTGATACCAGCACACCATTTGGACGAGCCATGCTTGGCATTATGGGGGTAATTGCCGAACTTGAGAGAGAAAATATCCTTGATCGAACCAGACGAGGACGAGAGCAAGCAAATCAACTTGGAGTGTATATGGGAGCCAATGCTCGCTATGGCTATGCGAAAGACAAAGAAGGACGATTGGTGGTGTTTGAAGAAGAAGCTCCAACTGTCAGAAAGATATTTGACTGGTTTGCAGTTGGAGGATTGACTCCCCAGAAAATAGCTGATACCTTGACCGAGCAACAAATACTCAGTCCAGACGCATCTGCTGTTCATTATGGCAAACGCAAGGGTGGAACTCGCAAGACAAACCCTCTGACTTTCTGGCGTATGGAAATGGTGCGTTCAATCCTATCTGATGATGTGTATATCGGCACGCTGTACCACAGTAAGTCAAAGAAGGGTAAGCCATTACCAAAGTCAGAATGGAAGGAATCTCCACACAGGCACGAGCCAATTATCCCCAGACCTTTATTTGAGTTTGTACAAAAGAAATTGGCTGATATTTCTAATCGGAAGACTGTCACCCGAATTACTGACAGAGGCCATGTGTATTTACTCTCAGGACTTCTAAAATGCGACACCTGTCGCAAATCAGGAGCTACCAAAGACTCAGAAATGTCTTGGACTGGTGGGAAAGATATGATTGATAGGACAGCAAGACGATATTCGTACCATTATCAATGCAATCGCAAGAACCGAAAGAAGTACACGACTGTCTGTCCTGTTGTACCCATCCCAGCAGAAGGTATTGAGACATATGTGATTGAGTTCGTTAGAAAGCTACTAAATAACCCACAAGCGACTTTTGAGTATCAGAAAAGCCTTGATTCTTCTAAGTTGAATATCAATAGGCTAATGAAGCAGAGAAAGACCTATCAAGGATTGCTGGATTCTCTACCACAGCGAAAAGCCAACATTCTTTCTCAGCATGAGTTAGGAGCATTTGATAATTTGGAGCTGCAAAGGCGTTTAGACGAGCTGAAAAATACCGAGACAAAGTGTGGTCAGGAAATTGACAAGATTGACTTTGAGATGAGTAAAGAGTCACTAAGCAAGGGTTATGAAGCAAGTCTTGAACTTTACGCTCAGAAATATGGCAAAACGATAGACAAATTATTTACAGATGCAGAGAGGGACAACGAGGCAAGGAAAGAATTGCACGAGCTTCTGACCATGCTTATAGATCGCATTGTAGTTTATGCCAGACCAAGATCAGAAAGAGATAGTATTGCAGGAAAGAAAAAAGCAGATCAGTTGATACCAGACAAAATTGATATTCAGTTGAATCTTCCCCAGAACTTACTGCAAGAGCTTATTACGCAGAAGTTCGGGGCGAGAAATGCTAATTTGTGACCCCATGGGGATTCGAACCCCAGATTACTTGGATGAAAACCAAGTGTCCTAGGCCGCTAGACGATGGGGCCAGCGGTTTATATTTTCAAGATACTATTTTAACAAAAAGATAACAAAATTTCCAACGCAAGGATAGTGCATAAAAATAATAGAAATAATGAGGGTTTATACGTATATACCTATGTTAATAAAATCTATCTACATGCACATTTTCATACACTTTTAAATCTAAAATACTATGGCTATTATTTAAAATAATGGAAATAACGTCTAATTGTAATTTAGAACGATGAAGTTGCTTTAAAAGAATATAATGTTGAATGGCACGCATTAAATGAGTTAATTTAGGAATACGAATAGCTTCATAAGGCATACCATGTCTTGTATGAATTCGTGTCTTTACCTCTATAAAATGCACTTTACTATGCTTTTCTGCAATAATATCCAATTCACCCCATCTACAGTACACATTTCTATCTAAAATAGTAAATCCATTCTTTATAAGATAGTCTGTTGCCAGTTGTTCTCCAATTGCACCAATATGCTGTAACCTTGGCTGGTGGGGAATAAAGGTATTTGAAGCCATACCATAAATATATGTAAGTGTGTAGCAAAATTCAATACATATCCATGTCTTATTCGGTTGTTGTTTCTTCTACTTTTGGAGCTTCTTCAACAACTTCTTTTTTAGCAGCTTTTGTAGGTTTAGCTTTTTTATCTGCTACTTTAGTAGATGGACCTTCTATTGTACGATACAATTTGTGTCTCATCTTTTTGTTAGAAAGATCACGAATAAAGTATGCTCGTGCTTTTCTATATTGAGATTTCTTTTCTATAGAAATAGTATCTATAAATGGAGAAGATAATGGGAAAATACGTTCAACACCTGTACCACTTTTAGCAATTTTACGCACAGTAATCATGCGAGTAGATTCGGAATCACCTTTTATTTTAATAATGATTCCACTAAATTGCTGAATACGTTCTTTGTTGTCTGCTTCTTTAATTTTATAATCTACAGCGACTGTGTCACCTATAGTTAAAGAAATTTCTTTGTATTGAACTGAGTTTGCCATAAAAATGTATTATATCATAAAGCCTATCATTTCGTATAGAGGTATTTTACTTAGAATGATTGCGGCAAGCTTCTATAAATGCAATAAATAATGGATGTGGAGCTAAAGGTCTACTCTTATATTCTGGATGTCCTTGTGTACCCATATAAAAAGGATGAATATCTTTTGGAAGTTCTATAATTTCTGCCAACTTTTCAACTACAGACCTTGCACTAATAATAAGTCCTTTTTCTTCAAAATCTTTTGTATATTCATCATTAAATTCATATCTGTGTCTATGTCTTTCGGAAGTTAAACCATCTTCATTAAGAAGTCCACCATATTTTTTATAAATTTCGTATGCCTGAGAATCTTTATTAACCATCGCTTCCCAACCACCGAGTCTCATAGTACCACCGTACGCTCTTCTTTCCATAAGTTCCTTTTGAGAAGGAATTAAATGAATTACCTGATGTGGAGAATTTGGATTATTTTCAGTTGTTGTTGCGTCTTTCCAACCTAATACGTTGCGAGCAAATGCTATAACTGCAAGCTGCATACCATAACATAATCCTAAATAAGGAATTTTTTGCTCACGCGCATAATTTGCTGCTGTAATCATACCTTCAGAACCACGTTCACCCCAACCAATTGGAACAATAATGCCGTCTGGATTGCCAATTATTTCTACACCTTGTTTTTCTACTTTTTCTGCATCAATCCATTTCATTTTTACTGTAACACCCACCTGCCATTTTGCATGATCTATAGCATCAAATAAAGCGGCATACGAATCTTTTAGTTGATAATCTCCTGTTCCAAAGTATTTACCAACAATTGCGATTTCAACTGTTTTTTCATATTTTGTTTTTACTTTATCTATTAACTTTGTCCATTCTGAAAGATTTGCTTCTTTTACTGGAAGCCCTAATTTATTAAGAATTTTTTCATCCAATTTTTGTTCTCTAAATATAAGTGGGATTTCATACACATGATCCAAATCTGGATTAGAAATAATCTCTTCTGGATGCATGTTACAAAATAATGCAAATCTGTCTTTTCTTCGCTGATCGAGCATTTTTGCAGATCGAGCAATAATAAAGTTAGGTTGAATCCCCATGGAGTTTAATGTGCGAACAGAAAGTTGTGTAGGCTTTGTTTTAGGTTCACCAAGATGACTTGGAGTTGGAACATAACTTACATGTACATGAATTACATCTTGTGGTTTTTGAAGTGTTAAAATACGTGCTGCTTCATAATAAAAAATGTTTTGATATTCTCCTGCTGTTCCACCAAGTTCTATAATAATAATTTCTGCATCATTCTTTTTTGCAGCTTCGTGAATACGATCAATAATTTCATTTGTTATATGTGGTATTGCTTCAACATCTTCTCCGTTATATTCAAATCTTCGTTCACGATCTATAACTGTTTTATAAATCTTACCCATTGTTACAAAATTAACAGAACCCATGTCTGTATTAAGAAACTTTTCGTAGGTACCAATATCCATGTCTGCTTCTGTACCATCTTCACATAAAAATGGATCTCCATGTTCTATAGGATTGATAGTTCCTGCATCCATGTTAAGATAATTTTCAAATTTAATGGGAGTAACTCTGTAACCTGAAGATTTGAGAAGAAGGGCGACCGAGGCTGTTGTAATGCCTTTTCCTATTCCTGAAATAACGCCGCCGGAAACGAAAATATATTTTAAATTAGCCATAAAATATAACTTATTAACCTTTCTATCTTACATGATAATGTAAAATAAATCAAACTTTAAATATTATTTCTTTTTAGTACTTGCTTTCTTTGTTGTTTTCTTAACTGTTTTTTTGACAACTTTTTTCTTTACAGGTTTTGCAACTGCTGGTGCTGAAGTTGCCGCAACTGGTGCAGTACCCGGTGCTTTTGGTTCTACATTTAATGCCCATTGAACATGTTTACAAGTTGGATAGTTTTCACAACCATAAAAACGCTTACCTGTTTTACTAAATCGAACAACTAATCTTCCATTATCTAGAGGACAGAATTTGTCTTTTACATAACGCAAATTAGGCTTAATATATTTACATTCTGGATATTTACTACAAGCATAAAATTTACCATACTTTCCATGTCTTGCTACAAGTGCACTGCCACATTTTTCACAAACTGCATCTATCACTTCTTCTGCTACTTGAATTTGATCATTATTATCTTTATTCTTTTCTAATTCTTCTTTCAGTGGAGCATAAAAATCTTGTAATGTAGCTAATAATTTTTTATCACCATTAGCAATATCATCTAATGAATCTTCCATATTCGCAGTAAACGTAAGATCAAAAATATCTGGAAATGTTAAAGAAAGATAATCACAAATAGCTGTACCAAGAGGTGTTGGTTTAAAATATCGACGATCTTTTTCTACGTAATGCTTATCAACAATAAGAGAAATAATACTTGCATAAGTTGAAGGTCTACCAATACCTTTTCCTTCAAGTGTACGAATAATAGAAGCTTCGTTGTATCTATATGGTGGTCTTGTGTCTTTGGCTTCTGATGTTACTTGTTCAAGAGTAACTGGATCTCCTTTTGTAATATTTGGTTTTGTTACATTTTTCTTTGCATATTCTGGCATTAACACTCTCATGTAACCATCAAATAAAATCTGCACATTTTCCGATTCAAATTGGTAGCCACGATAACTTTCAATCATAATCTTTGTCTGATTTACTTCTGCTTCTTTCATTTGAGTAGCTAAAGCTCTATTAAAAATAAGCTCGTATAATTTTTTTTCTTGTGGTGAAAGTTTCTTTTCTTTATCTCCAGCTTTACGTTCTAATTTTGTTGGACGAATAGCTTCGTGGGCTTCTTGTGCGTTTTTTGATTTTGTTTTATAACCTCTTGGTTTTTCGAGTGCATATTCTTCTCCATAAGCTTTTTTAATATATGCCATAGCATCGAAAACAAACTTTGTAGAAAGATTAAATGAATCTGTTCTGTGGTATGTAATCATACCTTTTTCATATAAAGATTGAGCTAAACGCATGGTTAATTTTGAAGGATATGCTAATTTTTGAAATGCATCTTGTTGTAATAAAGATGTTGTAAATGGTGGGGGTGGATATCTATTAACCTTTTCATCTGTTACATTAACAATTTTGAATGAATCTTGTTTTAGTTCTTCTTGAATTTGTTTACTTCCTTCTTCATTAATGGTTGTTTTTGTATATGTGTAATCACCGTCAAATAAGGTAATTGTTGTTTTTACTTCGTATAATTTACCTTCTTTAGAAACCAATTTACCTTTTATTGGTTCACCGGCATTAAAATCTGCAACTATTTGGAAATATGGTTCAGTACTAAACTTTTCAATTTCTTTTTCACGTTCAACAATAAGTCTTAGTGCAACAGTCTGAACACGGCCAGCTGATAACCAATTTTTACCTGTTTTTTTCCAAAGTAGTGGAGAAATTTTATACCCTACAACACGATCCAAAATACGTCGTGCTTGTTGAGCTTTTACTAAATCAATACGAAGATCTTCCGGGTGTTGCAATGCTTCTTCTAAAGCTTTTGGTGTAATTTCATGAAAGACAATTCGTTTTAAATTGTCTGTTTTTTCTAGTTTAAAATCTGGCCATTGTTCACTAACAAAGCCAAGCAAATATGCAACATGGTAGGAAATTGCTTCTCCTTCTCGATCTGGATCTGTTGCAAGAATAATTTTTTTATGTTCTTTTGCAAGTTCCTGAAGCTTTTCAACCATGTTATTCTTTTTATCCATAATTTCGTAATCTGGTTTAAATTCATGGTCTACATCTACTGAAAGTGCTTTTGAAGGAAGATCTCGAAAATGGCCAACTGTAGCAAAAACGAAGTATTGATCTCCCCACTCTTTTGTTTTAAGAATGCGATTAAAGGTTCGTGCTTTGGTTGGTGATTCGACTACAATTAATGCCATTTATATATACTAAATTAAAAAACTAATGATTTCTAGCTCAAATAAGAATATCTTATTATTGTTATAAGTGAATATTCCTTACAATTTCTTGTAGTATACCAGATTATGATTTTGGTTTACGACGGATCTTCCCAAGAAGTTTTAAGTCAACTGTAGATCTTCTAAGAAGTGCTGCTGCGTCATCTCGTTCTGCTTTATCTTTGGTATCATGCAAAATTTTCTTGGCATTATCTATAGCTTTTGTTGTCATTGCTTCATCTATTTCATCTTGATTATATGCGCGAGAAACTAAAATATGAATTGTTTTGCCGTCTGTTTCTAAATAACCACCACCAATTGCCATAAACTGTTCTTCTTTTTCAGAACGAATTGTAATAATTCCTTCTGTTAACAAAGACAATAAACTTGCATGTTTTGGAAGAATAGTAAGTTCTCCATCTGAAGATGGCACTGTTATGGAATCTATGTCCATATCTATTGCTAATTTTTTTGGTGTTGCGATTTGTAGTTTCATATTAGACAACTTCATCAATAGTACCCTTCATATAGAAAGCTGTTTCTGGCTTATCATCATGCTTTCCTTCCAAAATTTCTTTAAATCCTTTTACTGTTTCTGGAATAGTTACATATTTTCCTGGACGACCAGTAAATGGTTCTGCTACGTTCATAGGTTGTGTTAAGAATCTTTGAATCTTTCGTGCACGACCTACAACTCTTTTATCTTCTTCTGAAAGTTCTTCCATACCTAAGATTGCAATAATATCTTGTAAATCTTTATATCGTTGTAATGTTTTAAGCACATCTCGAGCAACTTGATAATGTTCTTCTCCAACAACAGTTGGATCAAGAGCACGTGAAGTTGATGCAAGAGGATCAATTGCTGGGAACAATGCTTGTTCTGCAAGAGATCGTTCCAAAGTAATGGTTGCATCTAAGTGAGTAAATGTAGCAACAGGACCTGGATCTGTAATATCATCAGCTGGTACGAATACTGCTTGAAGAGATGTAATAGATCCTTTTTTAGTTGAAGTAATACGTTCTTGTAATGCTGCCATTTCTGTTGCAAGTGTTGGCTGATATCCTACAGCAGATGGAATTCTTCCCAACAGTGCAGACACTTCTGAACCTGCTTGTGCAAATCGGAAAATATTATCGATAAATAAAAGAACATCCATATTTTTTTCATCACGGAAATGTTCTGCGACTGTAACACCTGTTAAAGCAACACGTAAACGGTTACCAGGTGGTTCGTTCATTTGTCCAAAGACAAGTGCTGTACTACCTAATACTTTTGTTTCTTTCATTTCGTGATATAAATCGTTACCTTCACGAGTTCGTTCTCCGACACCTGTAAATACAGAAACACCTTCGTGTTGTTTTGCTACGTTATGAATAAGTTCTTGAATAGTTACTGTTTTACCTACACCCGCTCCTCCGAAAATAGCTGCTTTTCCACCTTTTGCAAGTGGAGCAATAAGATCAATAACTTTAATACCTGTTTCAAATACTTCTACTTCTACTGCTTGTTCTTCAAGTCTTGGTGCTGCTCTGTGAATAGGTAATTTATGATCTGATTTTATTTCTTCGCCTTCATCAATTGCTTCTCCAAGTACATTTGTTATTCTTCCAAGCATTGCATCTCCAACTGGTACTTCAATAGGGTGTCCGGTACTTTTAACTGTAGCTCCTCTTTTTAAACCATATACATTAGACATAGCAACAGTACGTACTAAACCACGATCCAATACTGCTTCAACTTCTAGTGTAATTTTGCCAAGTTCTTTATCTTCAATGATAAGAGCTTCGTATATTTTTGGTGTTTGATCTTCTGGAAATTGAACGTCAATAACAATTCCTCGAATAGATAATATCTTTCCTTCTGCCATATTTTTATTTAATTATTAATGTATTGTAATTTTTTAACTTTCGACAGATTCTTTTGCAGTAATCATGTCTAATAATTCATTTGTAATCTTTTCCTGTCGTAATCTGTTTGATAATAATGTTAATTGTCCAATTAAGTCTGATGCATTATCTGTTGCACTTTTCATTGCCATCATACGCTGAGAATGTTCTACAGCTTCACTACTTATTAATGCACCACGCACTTTTTGTTCTATATAACTTTTAAGTAATTGATCGAGAATCTCTTTTGGAGATGGCTCGATAATATATTCGTTATCAGCAAATTCTTCGTTTGGTTCATGTTCTCCGGCTAAATTAAAAGGTAAAATAGTTGGTTCAACTACAACCGACTTTAATGTTGAAATAAATTGGTTATATACAATACTAATTGTTTTGTAATCTCCAGTCATATATTTTTCAATAACAAGATTGAAAATTGCTGAAGCTTCGTTTACTAAATTATTACTAGAAAAATCTGCAATAATATGTACGCCCTTTAGTCTTCCTAAAAACTGTGCGCCTTTTGAACCTACGGTTACAAACTCAAGTTCATTAAAATTTCGTTCATCTTTTATAACGTGCCTTAATACATTTGTATTAAAAGAACCTGCTAAACCTTTATTCGATGTAACAACTATTACAAGAGATTTTTTTGCTAGACTTGTATCAACCTGCAGAATTTCTGCATGTGCTGGATCTATGCGTGATGATATTTTCTTGATAAGTTCTGATAATCCATCACGATATGGTCTACTTTCCATTTCAGCCTGCTGTGCTTTTCTCATTTTTACAGCAGAAACCATCTGCATTGCTTTCGTAATCTTTTTTACGTTCTTAATGGACTTAATTTTCTTTTTTACTACTCTTAAATTCATAATTTTACTGTTGTCATCCTCGCGAATGCGGGGATCTATAACTTTCTGGATTCCCGATCAAGTCGGGAATGACATTATGTAACTATTTCTCACTAACCAAATTGTCTTTTACAAACTGTGCGAGTTCTTTTTCTGTTTCTTCTGAAACTACTTTATCTTTATTAATTTGATTTAATAATTTTTTACCTCGAGTTCGCAAATCTGCAATAAATCTATCTTCAAAATCATTTACATGATTTAAAGGAATATTATCCAAATGTCCATTTGATGCTGCCCACAGTATTGCTACCTGGGAACCAAGATCATAAGGTGCACTTTGTTTTTGTTTTAAGATTTGTGTTGTTTTTGCTCCTCGATTTAAGAATTTTTTTGTTTCTTCATCGAGATCAGATTCAAACTGTGAAAATGCTGAAAGTTCTCGATACTGAGCAAGATCAAGTTTTAGCTTTCCAGCAACCTGTTTCATAGCTTTTGTTTGTGCAGAAGATCCAACACGGGATACTGACAAACCGACATTTACAGCTGGTCTCATACCTGCATTAAACAAATCTGTTTCTAAAAAGATCTGTCCATCTGTAATTGAGATTACATTTGTTGGAATGTATGCTGAAATATCATTTTCAAGTGTTTCAATAATTGGCAAAGCTGTTAATGATCCTCCGCCATTATCTTCATTTAAACGAGCTGCTCTTTCAAGAAGTCTTGAGTGAAGATAAAAAACGTCTCCTGGATATGCTTCTCGGCCTGCTGGTCTTCTTAAAATAAGAGAAACCTGTCGGTATGCCCAAGCATGTTTTGAAAGATCATCATAAATAATAAGAACGTCTTTTCCAAGATCCATAAAGTATTCACCAATTGCAGTTGCTGCGTATGGTGCAATATATTGTAGAGTTACAGGGTCTGCAGCTGATGCTTTTACAACAACTGTGTAATCCATAGCTCCGTTTTTCTTTAATAATTCGACAAGTGTTGCAATCTTTGAGTTTTTCTGTCCAATTGCACAGTAAATACAAATTACATCTTGTCCTTTTTGATTTAAAATTGCGTCAATTCCGATTGTTGTTTTACCAGTTCCACGGTCTCCAATAATAAGTTCTCGCTGTCCTCGTCCAATTGGAATAAGAGCATCAATTGCTTTTATACCAGTCTGAAGTGGAACTGTAACAGATTTACGTTTAATAATTCCTGGTGCGACTTTTTCAACTGGATACAGTGTTTTAGATTTAACCTGAACACCACCATCTTCTGGTTGTGTTAAAGGATTAACTACTCGTCCAAGTAAATCTTCTGTTACAGGAATTGAAAGAGTAATACCAGTTCCTTTTGCAGTTTGTCCTGCTGTAATCTGAAGATAATCACCAAGTACAATAGCACCGACCTCTTCTTCGACCATATCAATCACAAGAGCGCGTTCTCCGTTTTCGAATTGAATAATTTCTCCGTATCCGATGTTGGTAAGTCCAGTAAGTGTTACGACTCCGTCTTTTACTTCTTTTACACTACCAACTTCTTCACTTTTGACTGAAATTCCTTTTTGAGAACTCAGTTCTTTTTCAATTTCTTTAATAAATTGATCAAGCTGTTTCATATATCGTTTGTTCTAACTTATGTAATTCTGTTTTGAGTGATAGATCTATAACTTGAGATCCATACTTAATGATTATGCCTGCCATTATATTTTTATCCACTTCTACAACTACTTGAGCTTCTTTTAGAAGTGATACTTTTTTCTTCAATGTATCCATTTCAGTATCTGATAGTTTATATGGTGCTACAACCGTTACTTTTGGTTTGATAGTACCATTCATTCTATCTTTAATGTACTTTATAAGATCTTGTTTGAGTTGTGGATTAAATTTCATAGCTTAATTTTGTAACTGTGTATCTTCTGGAATATGTTTTACGATATTCTGAGTAATCTTTTTCTGAGCATCATCTGTTAAGTATTCTCGTAGAGCTTTTTCAACTACAATCATACTAACACTTGCAATTTGTTGTCTAAGATCTTTGTAAAGCTCTTTCTTTTCTTCTGCAAGCTGAACATGACCTTTTTCAATAATTGCTGCTGCTTCTTTCTTTGCTGTTTCAATAATTTCGTGTTTTACTTCTTCTGCATCTGCTTTTGCTTGTTGTAATGCCTTGTCTAGTTTAGTTTTTCGTTCTTTTTCAAGCTTTGCATCTTCTGCATCGAGTTTTGCTTTACGTTTTTCTATTTCTTCAGCAAATTCTGCACGAGTTTCTTCTTCCTTTTTTTGCTTATTTAAATAAGCAAAAAATGGCTTAGAAATAAACTTTTGAAATATAAAGAAAAAGATTCCAAAGTTTACAAGTTGGGCTATTAGTAATTTAATATCTATACCTAGATTTTCCATACTTGTTTATTTTTCTGTGTTATACGACAAATTTAATAATAAGTGCAACAACAAGTGCAAAAATTGCGACTGATTCTGCGAATGCAGCGGCAAGAATCATTGTTGTGCGGATAGGTGCTTCTGCTTCAGGATTTCTTCCTAATGCTTCCATTGCACGACTACCGATAAGTCCAATTGCTAATCCAGGTCCAATTGCTCCAAGTCCGATTGCTAGAGCTGTTCCGAGAAGTCTCATTGATTCTGTTTCCATACTGTAAATAATATAAATTAATAATTAAATAATAATTGCTTAGTGATCATGTGATGTTGCCATATTAATAAATATGGTCGACAAAATAACAAATACTGCTGCCTGCACAAATCCTACAAAAATTTCCATCAAATACATAGGTGAACTTACAAAAGATAAGAACACTGGTAATAAGAATGGCACAATTGTGAGCAAGACTTCTCCTGCAAAAATATTTCCGAATAAACGGAATGAAAATGATAATATTCTTGCTGCTTCTAAAATAAGCTCAAGAATTCCAACAAACAACATGACAGGATCTTTAAAGTTAAAATATTTGCCTAAATGTACTTTTGGTCCTAAAAATTGAAAACCAAATATTTGAGTTGCAAAAACAGAAACACCTGCAAGTGCCACTGTTGTATTTAAATCTGCTGTACCACCTCTAAAAAGTGGAATGTGATGTGTTTCTCCAGCATGTACAACATCTATTAAAATGGTACCGACTCCAGGAATTAAACCTGCCCAGTTATTTAATAAAATAAAAAAGAAAAATGATCCAAGTAATGCAAAGAAATATGTAATTTTACTGTGCAAAATACCGTGGAGTAAATCGTATAAGTATTTTAATAATGAATGAATAGCATAAAATCCAAGACCACGATCTTTGGATTTGTATTGATTAAAATAATACGTTGCAATAAAAAAGAATAGTAATACAACTAAACTAGTTGTTAATACAGAATTCGTTACTGGAAAGTTATTAATCTGAAAAACCTCTTCACCTTTAATACTGATATGAGGTTGAGCAGCTTTTTCTTCAACATGTTCTGCTTCCGCTACTGGAATTTGCTCTTCATTAGTTTGTACTTTATTTGCTGCTAGCATCTTTCTTTATAAGTTTATACAAATTGTAAAATACGGTTATTGTACCAAATATTAATAATGATATGGTAAATAAACTGCCTGTACCAAATCGTTTATCCAAATAATTACCACCGAAAACTGCAAGTAATAATGGAACTGACAAATATAGCCCTAAATCTACATATTCTTTAGGAAGACCTAAGCTTCCTTTTTTTCTAGGTTTTTTTGTAGGTGTATATTCTTCAATTTCACCTGAAATAGATACTTTGGTATATTTAGTATCTTTCATTTTACTTGAGGAAATAATAACAAGGTATTTGCAACAGGTCAAAACATATCTGTGATGCATTGGATATGTAAAAAATCTTTTTTAGTGTTGTTCGTTTCTTGCTCTTTCATCCAAGTTTACAGCTTTCTCCATAATTATACTGTAATCTCCTTCGCGTTCGGTAACCTTTCCTTTAAATAAGCAAACGGAGTTTTGTTGGCATACATCTTTTATGGCTTTGTAGGTTTTTGGGAAGACAACAACTTCTATAGAACCAGTGGCATCGTTAATTTGCATAAATGCCATGTCAGAGTTATCTTTTTTGGTTTTAACAATTTTTACTTTGGTTACCATGCCGGCAAATATAAATGTTTTTTCTACATCTGTTTCTGCAATTTCTCCAAACCGTTTTGAAACCTTTTCTTGAATTACTTGTGCATGTTTATCCATTGGATTACGAGATATTAAAAAGCCAATAACTTCTTTTTCAAATTCCATTATCTGATCTTCAGATAACTCTGGTACTTCTCGGAAGGTATCTTTTACATGTTTTACTGCTTCCTGTTCTCCAAATAATCCAAACTGACCTTGATCTTGGTTTTCTTTTACAGAAGATAATTCTTTTACCATATCTGGGTAATGCAACAACAGTGTTGCTCGATTTGCAAACTGTTCCATACCGCCAGATTTAATTAAACTTTCTACAGTACGTTTATTTACTTTGCGTAAATCAACACGCATTAAAAAATCTTTAAACGAAGTAAATGCACCATCTTTATCGCGTGCCTGCACAATAGATTCTATTGCTGCAGAACCTACATTTTTAAGTGCAGAAAGTCCAAAACGAATAGATCTTCCTTCTATAGAAAATTTCTCAACTGAATGATTAATATCTGGTGGAAGAACTTCTATTTTCATACGTTTACATTCTTCTAATGCTTGTGCCATTTTCAGTTCCCGCATTGGTCCGGCAACTCCCTGAAGTTCTGCTGTCATAAGGGCTGTCATAAACTCAACAGGGTAGTTAGCTTTCATATATGCGGTCCAGTAGGCAATAAGAGCATAAGACGCTGCATGAGCTTTATTAAATCCGTATGCAGCGAATTTTTCTATAAATCCGAAAATATCATCTGCAAGTTTTTTGGTGTAACCGGCTTGAATCATTCCTTTTTCAAATTGTTTTTTTCCTTCTTCCATGAGTTTCTTTTTCTTTTTACCTACTGCCATACGCAATAAATCTGCCTGGCTTCTTGAAAATTGAGCAAGTTGTACCGCAATATCCATTACTTGCTCTTGGTACACCAAAATGCCGTAGGTTTCTTCCATGATTGGTTTTAAATCTTTATGAAGATATCGAATTGTTTTTGGGTTTTTTTTACCTTTTATAAATGTAGGAATAAGATCCATTGGTCCTGGGCGATACAGGGCGACCATGGCGGTAATATCACTTAATTTTGTTGGTTGAATATCTCTGGCCAAACGTTGCATGCCAGAAGATTCTAGTTGGAATACACCAATTGTCTCTCCACGACCCATAAGTTGGTATGTTTTTTCATCATCAAGTGGTACTTCGTGAATGTCAATTGTTTTTCCAGTAAATGCTTTTACATAAATAAGTGCTTCTTCCAATGTAGAAAGATTTCTTAAACCTAATATATCGACTTTAATAACGCCAACAGCTTTATTTTCAGAAACAGCATTTAAGTCCAGTGAATACATGTCGTACTGCGTAATAATACGATCTTCTTTGTTATCGCGTTGCATTGGAACGTATTCAACCATTGGTTTGTCGGCAATAACCACTCCTGCAGCATGTACAGAAAAATGGCGAGCCATACTTTCAAGTTTTTTTGAAATATCTATTACTTTTTTTACGTCTTCTTCGGAATTGTATGCCATTTTAAGCATGGGAGATTCTTCTAAAGCTAAGGACAAACTCATATGAAATCCTTGTTTACCTTGTGGAATCATTTTGGAAATACGATCACCTTGTGCATATGAATAACCAAGTGCACGGGCTACATCACGAACTGCCATTTTTGCTTCCATTGTTCCAAAGGTAACAATTTGTGCAACATGGTCTGCACCATATTTGCGAGAGATATATTTTATTACTTCATCACGTCGTTTATCTGAAAAATCAATATCGATATCTGGTGGAGTTGGACGTTCTGGATTTAAAAAACGTTCAAAAGGCAAATTATATTGCAGTGGATTAATATCTGTAATTCTTAGCACATACGAAACCAATGAACCAGCTGCAGATCCTCTTCCTGGCCCTACTGCAATTCCTGTATCTTTTGCCCAAGTTACTATGTCTTGTACAAATAAAAAGTATGGTGCGTATCCTTTTTTATTGATAATATCGAGTTCATAATCAAGTCGTTCATTAATTGTTTTATCATCAAATCCTTTTATACGATCTTTTTTGGAGTAAGCCATTTCGCGAAGCCATGTTTCATTTGTATGTCCTTCTGGCAATGGATAGTTTGGCAGAATAAGTTTTCCGTGTGGAATTTCTAAGTTACATTTTTCTGCTATTTTTACTGTGTTTTCTATTGCTTCTGGATAATCATGAAATGCTGCTTTCATTTCGTCTGGACTTTTAAAGTAAAAGTCTGGGACATCTATCATACTCATTGGTCTATCTTTTTCGATAATTGTTCGTTGTGTTTGAATACAAAGTAATACTTCGTGTGCGTATGCATCATCTTTATTTAAGTAATGAACATCATTTGTAGCAACAAGTGGCACGCCAAATTTGCGTGCAAGTTTTACAATTTTTTGGTTTACTTCTTCTTGAATTTCAAGCTGTGGATGTCTTTGGAGTTCCATGTAAAAATCTTCTCCAAATATCTTAAGGTATCGTTTTAATGCAGCTTCTGCTTTTATTTCTTGGTCTTCTTGCAGAAGTTGTGGAATTTCTCCTGCCAAACACCCGGAAGTTACTATTAACCCTTCTCCGTACTTTTCGAGCAGATCCCAATCGACTCGGGGTTTATAGTAAAATCCTTCTAGGTTTGACAGTGTTACTAATTTTAGTAAATTTTGATATCCGGTAACATTTTTTGCGAGAACAAGTAAATGATTGTATCCTTTTTCGTCTCCTTCACCTTTTTCTGAAGCTTTGCCTTTTGCTTTGTACAGTTCACAACCGATAATTGGTTTTATACCTGCGTCTTTTGCTGCAATATAAAATTTAAAGGCACCATACAAGGCTCCATGGTCTGTAAGCGCCACAGCTGGCATATTGTATTCTTGTGCCTTTGCAATAAGATCTTTAATGCGACACATACCATCTAAGAGTGAGTATTCTGAATGATTATGAAGGTGTACAAAAGACATGGGTATATTGTACTAGAAATAGGGAAAAGTTGGGGTGAAATTAAAATTTTTTCCCATGAAAAAAGCACCGATGATCTAGTGCTTTTTCCACTCAGCTGTATGCTGAAAGAAAAACAAAAATCAAACGGTGCTAGTACTAACTAGGATTGACAACAATCACCGAAGGTTGCGTGATCAGCAAATCGCCGATCGTCATACCTTGGTTAATCTGTTCCAAAACTTCAGGCCGGATACCATACCTCGGATCAGCGAAGATCTGTTCTTCCGTCACTCCATACTCCTTGAGTAATTCGTCGGTCTTCTCGACCAACGGCTTAAGTTGCTGAAGCAACGACTGAAAAATATCTTCAAACATTTCTTCTGAAGACCCAAGTGATTCGGCGACCAGTTTTGCAAAGCCATTGTCGACGCAGTATTGAATGAAAAGCATCTTAGCTTTCATCAACGTTTTCACCGACACTTTGCTGGCAAGCAATTCCACTCCAAGAACTTCCGGTAAAACATCGACAAATGGTCGAAACTTTGGCTGGAATTCTTCTGGTCCGCCTTTCTGAAAAATTGGGTCCACGATCAATGAATTCCAGATTGCCTCAGGATCAATAGTCTTTGTAGCCATAATACACTTAGTCCTTTCTGATATCTATTCTTAGTTAGATTGTTAAGTCAACAAAGTTGACAACGAATATTATACTATGGGACAATTACTTTTTCAATTTTACTTTTAATCCATGAAAAAAGCACCTTAAGTATTTAGATGCTTTCTTTACCATCTTCTACCTT
>CAZSUZ010000006.1:0-56577 GCA_964610165.1 uncultured Gammaproteobacteria bacterium | reverse complement strand
GATTTTCCTAAATAATAACAATCACCGATTCCTTCAACCAATAACCGTTTTAAAAATAACTCTGGTGAAGGTGTTAAATATAACTTTTCCTTTTTATCCATGTAACGAAACTCCGTTTCAAAAACTTCAACATAACTTTCTGGTATAAGTGCTGGAGATAAAACAGGAAGATCTATTTCTAAATAACCTTTTTTGTTTAAATACTCTTGAATGGCAGTCCTTACTTGTAAAGATTTTTTGTAGTTATCTAAATTTTGTATGTGACTTGAGATTTTCATAAAATTAGGATCAATAAGAAAAAAACGGAACAGGTGGCGCGAGCCAGAGGCCTTGACCAAATGCGTTGGTGTTTTGATACGCATTTGTCGAGGTGGTGAGCGGCAGAATCTGGAACGTAACTGTACTTACAGAAAATTTTAAAGCTCTTTCTTTAACTCCTCAATCAATTTCTTAGCCTTTCCACTTAACTTCTCAGGAATTTCAACTTTAAAAACAACATACTGATCACCACGCTGCTTAGAATTTGGATACGGAATACCCTTATCTTTCAGTCGAACTGCCTGATTTGTTTGAGTTCCTGGTCGAACTTTAAGTTTTACCGAATCATCGATAGTTCTTACTTCAACTGTATCACCAAGCGCAGCTTGAGGAAACGAAATAGTTTTTTCTACATATACATCTTGCCCTTCACGTTTAAAAAACGGATGAGACTGAACACGAACCTGAATATCAAAATCGGTAAATCGGATGCGAGAACCGCTATCAACACCTGCTGGAACTTT
This sequence comes from uncultured Gammaproteobacteria bacterium, assembly GCA_964610165.1. Taxonomy (GTDB): domain Bacteria; phylum Patescibacteriota; class Microgenomatia; order UBA1406; family GWC2-37-13; genus MFZZ01. The sequence goes on along the minus strand of CAZSUZ010000006.1, from coordinate 55,795 downwards.
AATTTTTCTTTCTTTACCACCAATAACAGCAGTTTTAGTTACACCTTTTACTGCTTCATCAAAAGTAAGTTGCATTTCATAAATATTACGACGAGTTTGTCTTCGCCCACCGCCACCACCAAAAAACTGTTCAAAAATATCAAACGGATCTACGCCGCCAAAATCAAAGTTAACATCTTGACCGCCCATATTAGAATAATAGCTAAATGGACCTTGTTGACCACCAAAACCACTTCCACCAAATCCTGATGCACCACCCGTTTGATTATATCGTTGATGTCCAACTTGATCATACATTTGACGTTTTTTTTCATCAGAAAGAACACTGTATGCATTGTTTATTTCTTTAAATTTTGCTTCAGCTTCTGGTGATTTATTTTTATCAGGATGCCATTGTAGCGCAAGCTTTCGATAAGCAGATTTTATCTCTGCTGCAGTTGCACTTTTTGAAACACCTAATACTTCGTAAAAATCTTTCATAAGGTTCTATTATAAAGTAACGGGGCGCATTATTATACAATACGCCCCGTCAAGTTAATGTCGATTAATTATTCTACAACTTCGCCTTCTTCTACATCTTTTTTCTTGTCATCTTTCTTTTCTTCTGTTGAATCTCCAGCTTCCTGTCCATCTGCAGGTTGTTCTGGATTTTGTTGCTGTTGTTGATATGCAGCTTGACCTATTTTTTGAAGGCTTTCAGAAAGTTCTCCAACTTTAGTATCAATTTCTTGTGCTGTTGATTCTTCTTTTTCGACTAATTCTTTTACTTCTTTTAACTTTCCTTCAACTTCTGTTTTAAGATCTGCAGGAACTTTATCACCACCATCTTTGAGTGATTTTTCGGCAGTATAGATAAGATGTTCAGCTTTATTTTTTGCTTCAATCTTTTCTTTAATTGCTTTATCTGTTTCTGCATTCTTTTCTGCTTCTTCTTTCATCTTTTCAATTTCATCTTTACTAAGTCCGGTTGAACCAGAAATAGTAATACTCTGAGATTTTCCAGATGCTTTATCTTTAGCAGTTACTGTTAATAATCCGTTTGCATCAAGATCAAATGTTACCTCTACTTGTGGAACACCTCGTGGAGCTGGTGGAATACCATCCAAGTTAAAGGTTCCGAGTGATTTATTATCTCGAGCCATTGGACGTTCTCCCTGTAGTACATGAATTTGTACTTGCGTTTGATTGTCTTGAGCTGTTGAGAATACTTCTGATTTCGAAGTTGGAACAGTTGTGTTTCTGGTAATAAGTGGCGTTGTAACACCACCGAGTGTTTCGACACCAAGTGTTAATGGTGTAACATCCAAGAGCACAACGTCTTTTGCTTCACCAGTTAGAATTCCAGCTTGAATTGCTGCACCAATTGCAACTACTTCATCTGGATTTACAGATCTATTTGGATCTTTTCCGAAAAATGCTTTTACTTCTTCAATAATTTTTGGAACACGTGTCATTCCTCCAACTAAAATTACTTCATCAATGTCTTTTGCTGCAATTCCTGCATCTTTTAAGACATCGCGTACAGGCTTAAATGAACGTTGAATTAATTCGTCAACAAGTGATTCAAACTTGGCACGAGTAATTTTCATTACTAAATGTAATGGCTGTCCGTTTTGAACAGTTATATATGGAAGATTAATTTCAGCTTCTGTTGAAGATGAAAGTTCAATCTTTGCTTTTTCTGCTGCTTCTTTTAATCGTTGAAGAGCTTGTACATCTTTTGTAAGATCTACACCTTGCTCTTTTTTGTATTCTTCAGCAATATAATCGATAAGAACTTTATCAAAGTCGTCACCACCAAGATGTGTATCTCCGTTTGTGGCTTTTACTTCGAAAACTCCTTCTCCAAGTTCGAGAACTGTAATATCAAATGTTCCTCCACCTAAATCATATACAGCAATTGTATGTGCATGTGATTTATCTAATCCGTATGCAAGTGCTGCTGCTGTAGGTTCATTTAGAATACGTTCTACTTCTAAACCTGCAATTTCTCCTGCTTGTTTGGTTGCTTGTCTTTGTGCATCATCAAAATATGCAGGAACTGTAATAACAGCTTTTGTTACTTTTTCACCTAAATATGCTTCTGCATCTTCTTTTACTTTTGTAAGTACCATTGCAGAAATTTCTTGTGGTGTGTATGTTTTTCCTTCTACTTCAATTTCGACACGACCTTCTTTTCCTTCTTTAATTTTGTAAGGAATAAAGGTTTTGTCACGTTCTATTGAAGGATCTTTATACATTCTTCCCATTAAACGCTTTACAGAATAAAGAGTTTTATGTGGATTTAATACAAGTTGTCTTTTTGCGACATCTCCAACTATTCGTTTTGTTGGATCAATGACTGAAGGAATTGTATTTCTTCCTTCTTTAGAATAAATAATTTTTGGTTTTCCAGCTTCCATAACGGCTACTGCTGAGTTTGTTGTTCCGAGGTCGATACCTATTGTTTTTGACATAGTATTCAATTTAATTTGTAATATTTATTTCGATTGGACTTTACTAACTTTGACCAGTCCTGGTCTTATAACGGTTCCGTTTAACATATATCCTTTTTGAACTACTTCGACGATTATATTGTCATCGTCACCTTCCACAACTTCTACAACTTCTGCTTTGTGTGGATCATATTCTGTACCTAATAACTCAATTTCTGTAACTCCTACATTTTTTAAAACTTGTCTAAATGATTTACTAATCATTTGTAAACCTGGATCTTTTGTAAAAACTTCTGCTTGATCTAAATTGTCAATTACTGGAAAAAACTGTTCAATAACTTGTTTCTTAACTACATCTCTCATTTGTTCACGTTCTGTTCGGGTTCTATTTTCCAAATTCTTATAATCTGCAAGTGCTCTTAAATACATACCTTTAAATTCTTCCGATTGTTTTTGTGCTTCTTCCAATTGAGATTTAACATCTACAACTTCTTCATTTATTTCTACTTCTTCCACATGTTTGGTTTTATCTGTATGTTTTTTTGTCATAATTATTTAGTTTCTCTCATAATATCTTCTATTAGTTGTGAAAAGAATCGAATTTGAGGTACAACATCTTCATAACGAATAGATTTTGGACCAATTACACCAACAATTCCTTTAACTTGTGGTGATTCAAATTCGCCAAACACACTAGAACAAGATTCAAATAATGGATCTTTAAAATCATCTTGACCTAATATAAACATAACATCTTGATCTGTTACATAAGCTAATTTTAAAATTTCTTCCCAAAAGTTGGCTTCATCTAATCGAGTAAAAATACGACGACTATCAAATGTTACAAATTCATCACGATTTATTAAATTACTAATACCTGAGTAATATAAATCACCAGAATTTGTTGTAATAAGTGATAATAGACCAGTTTTTTGCGCTAAAATACGAGTTGCTTGTGTAAACATTCTGTATTCTTTATCGCGCTCATCCCAAATACTATGTTTATAAGCTACTTCATCTACTGTAGAAAGCTCTTTTTCCTTCATAATATTTTTAATATAAAAACGATATCCTTTTGAAGAAGGAACACGTCCTGAAGAAAAATGAGTTTTTACAAGATACTTTTTCTTTTCAAGTTCCACCATTTCATTTCGAATAGTTGCTGGTGAAACACCAAGTTTATATTTTTTTTCTAGAATTTCTGAACCGACTGGATCTCCTGTTTCGGTTTGTTCGCGAACAATTGCCGCCAGGATATCTATTTGTCGTTGTGTTAGATCATCCATATTAGCATTAATATATCAACTCTGCTAACTGGTGTCAAGTGCTAATCAATTTACGAAGCATAAATTAATATTATAAGCCTAATTTGATATAATATTATGTTGTTCAATCAACATGTATGGTAATAATGCACTAGGAGGTGCAATATGTCGTTTCATTTATTACTCAATACAGCAACTGAAAACTTGTGGGAAAAACACACAGTGCATGGCTTAAAAAACGCACAAGCACTGTTGTTTTCGATTAATGACAAACATTCATTAAACGATCTTACCCATGCAGTTGTTGCCAATGTGCCAGATGGTATCAATGCAGGCACTGTTGAGGCAACCAGTTGGCAACCGCTTATCTGGAATCCTGAGTTTCAACGGTATGAATTGGACCAAGATCAAGGTCCAACAACTGTAATTCTCATTCTTGGATAAGCTTGTCTGTGCCGTCCCGATAATTATCGGGACGGCACACTCTTACTTCATGTTAGAATGTAGTCATGATTTATAAACTCGGCGCTCATCTTTCTACCTCTAATGGTTTAACAAAAACTCTCGACAGTCTTATAGAAAAAGGAGGTAATTGTCTTCAGATATTTTCAAGTTCTCCAATGATGTGGAGTGATTCTAAATTTACAGATTCTGATATTACAGATTTTATAAATCGTAAAAATGAATTGGACATTGCTCCCACTTACTTTCATGCTTGTTATTTAATTAATTTTGCAGATGGTAATGAAACGGGTAAAAAATCTTTAAAATCTTTAATTTTTGAACTTAATTTGGCTAGTAAAATGGAGATTCGAGGTAGTGTTGTTCATACTGGATCTTTTAAAGAAGGCAAAATGCCTGTTGATAATTATTTAGAAACACGAACTTCTGATAGTTATAAAAATCTTATTTCTCAGTTAAAAACTGTCCTTGCAGAAACTCCTAAAGATACAGTTCTTATTTTAGAAAATGCAGGAAATAGAAAAATTGGTCGCACAATTGAGCAATTATCAAATATTTTAGAAGATGTAAATGATGACCGTATAAAAGTATGCTTAGATACATGTCATTTACATGCAGCTGGTTATGATTTAAATTCTCAAGATAATTTTGAAAACTTTTTATCAGACTTTGACAATAAAATTGGTTTTAACAAACTGGAACTGATGCATTTAAATGATAGTCGAGATGAATTTGGTAGCTTAAGAGATCGTCATGAAAATATTGGTGAAGGAAAAGTCGGCATACAAGTTTTTAAAAATTTTTTGAATAATCCTCGTACAAAACAATTACCTTTTATTATCGAAACCCCAGGTTTTGATGATAAAGGCCCAGATAAAGAAAATTTAGATATTTTGAAGGGATTTATTAAATAACAGTTTACGCTATAATATCTTCATAATGAAACTTCCAGATTTTATTCAAAACTTCATGAAGCAATTTCAAACTGCTGGCTTCAAAATTTATATTGTTGGTGGAACAGTCCGAGGACTTCTTATGAACAAAACAGTTGATGACTGGGATTTTACAACAAATGCTAAACCTGAAGAGATAATGAAACTTTTTCCTCATAGTTTTTATGAAAATACCTTTGGAACTGTAGGCATTCCAGAAGAAATTGATGGTGAAAAAGTTGTTTTTGAAGTTACTACATTTCGTAAAGAATCTGGTTATTCTAATACACGCCATCCGGATAACGTTGAGTGGGCAGACAAAATAGAAGAAGATTTAGCCCGACGCGATTTTACAATGAATGCCATTGCTTTTGATGGAACAGAATATGTTGATCCATATGCAGGTAAAAAAGACATTGAAGCAAAGATTATACGTGCTGTGGGCGATCCTGATATTAGGTTTAATGAAGACGCACTTCGTTTAATGCGTGCTATTCGACAATCTTCACAACTTCAATTTCATATTGAAGAAAAAACGCTTGAATCAATTAAAAAAAATGCACATTTAATTAAACTTATTTCATGGGAACGCATTCGAGAAGAGTTTTTTAAAATATTAGAATCAGATTTCCCCGCAGAAGGAATATATTTGTTAAAAGATGTTGGTATTTTAAAAGATATTCTTCCAGAAGTTACAAGCTGTTTTGATATTGATCAAGTAAGTCCAGAACGTCATCATATTTATGATGTTGGTACACATTTAATTGAATCTCTTCGTCATTGTTCTTCAAAAGATCCGATAACTCGTTTTGCAACGCTCATTCATGATATTGGAAAAAAAGAAACATATAGAAAAGATGAAAAAACTGGCATTATTACGTTTTACAATCATGAAGTTGTTGGTGCACAACAAGCGGAACAAATTGCAGATAGATTTAAACTTTCTAATAAACAAAAAGAAAAATTGGTAAATTTAGTACGACTTCATCAGTTTACTGTTTCAGAAGAACAAAGTGACAAAGCAATTCGCAGATTTATTCGCGAAGTTGGAGTTGAAAATATTGATGAAATGTTAGCTTTACGAACAGGTGACAGATTAGGCTCTGGTTCTAGTGAAACTTCTTGGCGAACAGAACTTTTCAAAAAAAGAATTGAAGAAGTACAAGTTGTACCATTTTCTATAAAAGATCTAAAAATAGATGGCAATGATGTTATGAAAGAATTAGGTATAAAACCTGGCCCAGAAATTGGAAAGATTTTGGAAACAATTTTCGAAGAAGTTGATGAAGGAAAATTGCAAAATGAACGAGAAGTTCTTCTTAAAAAACTTCATGACTATAAAGCAAAATAGTGGAACAGGTGGCGCGAGACGGGGAGCCCCAAAAAATGAGGCGGAATCGATGAAATTTTCTTGGGGCTGTTGAGCGGCAGAATCTGGAACATGACTATAAAGCAAAAGTTAACTTTTCATTCTCCTTCTCTTCTCCCAACGTACTTTCCTCTCCATGACCAGAATAAAAAATAGTATCCTCTGGCAGCGTAAAAATGGTATCCAAAGATTTTTTTAAATCATCTTTATCACTATATGCAAAATCATATCTGCCAATTCCCTCTTTAAATAATGTATCGCCGGTAAATAATACCTGTTCATTTTTAAAATAAAAACAACAACTTCCGGGCGTATGTCCTGGAGTGTGCATTATTTCAAATACAAAACCATCTATGATTTCTTTTCCTTGTTTAATTTCTTGTGTAGATTGAATTGGAATAACTGCAGGCTCATAATTTAAAAAATGTTTTGCGGTTTCAACTACACGTTTAAGAAGAAATTGATCTTTGGAATGAATATATAAAGGTAAATCTATTCCTTGCGTAGCAAGTGTAAGTTGAATTTCACCAACTGCCATAACATGATCGAAATGACCATGAGTTGCAATGAGTCCAGTGATATTTACACCTTTTTGAAGAGTTTTTTCTAAAATAAAACCAGCTTCATCTGTTGGATCAATAATGAGGCACGAATCTTCTTGTTCTAATACATAACAATTTGCCTGCATTTGCCCGAGTGGATAACGATGGATTTTCATGTTATTTCTTTTTTCTTTTCTCTAACCAAACCGCAATAGGAGTTGCCACAAATGGTGACGAATATGTTCCTGTTATTGTTCCAATTAAAAGTGCAAGTGCAAAAAATCTAATTGTGGAACCACCAATAAGAACAAGTGCAAGCAACATAAAAATAATTGTTAAAGAATTATTAAGTGAACGCACCATTGTGTCTGTTAATGCTTTATTTGCATATTCTTGTATATCTCCAATGCCATATCTATGTTTGTAATCTCGAATCTGATCGAAAACAACAATAGTATCATGTACAGAAAAAGACATTGTTGTAAGTAACGCAGTTACAAAAAGAGTATCAAGTTCTGCTCCAAAAAAATGATTTATTAGTGAGTATGTCCCCACAACTACTGCGATATCATGAACCAAAGCAACGATTGCTGCCGTTGCAAAATTTAAGTTACGGAATGCATACGCTACATAAATAAGAATGCCTAAAATGGCAATTCCTGCTGCAATCATTGTTTTATTTAATAACTCTTGACCAATTGTTGGACCTACAGTTTCTGTTTTAAGCACTGTAACTTTTGTTTTTAAATTTGCTTGAATCGTTTCACGGATATCTTTTTCTTGTTTTTCATCTATAGCTTTTGTTCGTATCATCATGGTAGAACCAGATGTTGTTATTTCTTCAACTTCTATTTCTTTACTTTCGAATACTTGAGAAACTTGCTCTGGTTTTACCATTGGATTTAATTGATAATCCAAGTTTGTTCCACCGACAAAATCAATTGAGTAATTAAATCCCCAAAAACCAATTGAAAAAAGCCCAGTTAAAATAACTGTAAGGGAAATTAATGCATATAATTTAGAATATTTAAGAAAATTAATCATAGTTTTTGTTCCTTTTTATAAAATAGCCATATAAGTCTACGAGTAAGCACGACACCGGTAAATAAACTTGTTGCAACACCAATACCCAATGTTAATGCAAAACCTCTTACAAGTCCGAACTGTGGCAAAAACTCCCAATTAAGAGGATTAAATAAAATAAATGCAACCAGCAATGTTGTTATATTTGCATCTTTAATAGCGTCAAAAGCTCGTCCAAAACCAATACGAACAGCTGTCGTAAATGGTTTCCCTTTACGAAGTTCTTCCTTAATACGTTCAAAAATAAGAATATTAGAATCCACAGCCATACCAATAGATAAAATAAATCCTGCAATTCCGGGAAGTGTAAGTACAATAGGGACTGCATTAAAAATGGCTAAATTAATAAGACCGTATAAAATAAGGCCAACACAAGCTGCCACTCCCAATCGCCCATAATACAGAATCATAAAAAGCATTACCATTCCTAACCCTACAAAACCAGCTAGCATACTTTTTTGTACTTCTGCAGATCCAAGTGATGGTCCAATATTTCGTTGTTCGACAAGTTTAATTGGTAAAGGTAATGCACCAGAATTAATGGCGACTGCTAATTGCTTTGCTGCTTCAAGAGTAAAATCTCCAGATATTACTGCATTACCTTCTGTAATAACCGCTTGAACAGTAGGTGCAGAGATAATATAGTCATCAAGAAAAATACCAACTGGTTGTCCAATATTACGTTGTGTTATATCTGCAAATAATTTTTTTCCGTTTTCAGAAAAATCTAATAAAACTTGCGGCTCAGCCGTTTGTTCATTAAATGTAACTGTTGCTTTTTTTACATCTTTTCCAGTTAACCCAGTCTCTTTTGTAAGTTGAAGAAATAGAGGAGTTGTAGTTGCAGTTTCTGGATCTATATCGCCACCCATTTCTTTAAATCTAAGTTGTGCTGTTTGGCCAATAAGCGCAACTGCTTCTGATACATCTTGAACTCCCGGTAAATCTACAGTAATGCGATACACATTCCCAGATTTAATGGTGCGGATTGCAGGTTCTGCGATACCAAATGTATTAACACGACGTTCAACAATATCTCGTGCAGAATTGAGTGCATCTTCTAAATCTTCGGGTAGGACTTTGGATGTGTCAGCTTCAAACACCAAATGACTTCCTCCTCGAAGATCTAATCCTAACTGTGTTTTAAATTCTTTTTGAACCCGCTGCCCATTTACTGTTGTGGTAATTGTTAATGGAGCAATTGTAAAATCTACATTTTGATTAAAAATAGTAAATTTGACAGGAATAGTACGTGGAAGATCTATCCACAAAATAAGAATAACAACGGCAGTAATAAAAAAGTATTTGAGCAGTTTCATTATTTCAGCAGATCCTCTTCGTTTCCAACTAGCATAACTTTTGGATGTTTAAGAAACTTCCATATAAAAGGATCGTTATTTTTTTTACGGAACTTAAGTTCATCATCTGTCATAACCGTATAATTAATATCCCAACCAAAACTTCTTCTTGCATGATTCATAATTGTGTCCACTTCTGGTACAACAACAATTCCTACAAATAATACATAAATTTCATCTTCTTTAATTTGAACTTTTTTAGAATATTTTGTTGATATTGCAACGTATTTTAATTTACCTAACTTACTTTGATTTTTAAGAATATGTGTTGCTAAGTCTGAATTTTTAGTAAAAATACGAAGAAATTCATCAAAGAAAATATAACTTTTACTTAATGAATAAAATACTTTATTCATACGTCTTTCTCTTGTAAGAACTTTACCTTCATGAAGAATATCTAGTTCACGTTTTACAGCATTAACTTCTTCATCAACGCGCCGTACTACTTCTCTTAAATAAAAACTAGTATCTAAATTTTGAAAAAATAATTCCAAAATTTTTCTACGTACTTTTGAAGGGATAATATGTTGAAGCATAGTTTTATTCTAATACATTATTGACTAGATCCGGACCCATATTCTACCTCATTACCAGTTGGTAGTATAGAAATCCAAATCTGTCCATTAACCATTTCTATTTCCTCGCCATCTTCATTATAAAAACGCATCATACTTTCTTCATCATCTTTTTGCCATTCTCCTTCGTATGCTTGTCCATTCTGAAAAATATATGCATCTCCCGATCCAATTACTTCATATAACATGTGTTGACCACCTTCATAACCATCATCTGCAACACTCTCATCAGCTAACACTACAATAACATTTTTACTTGAAAGTTGCTGGTCTGTATTTTTATCTATATGAGGTTCTCCTCCATTAATTCTTAGATAACTATTTGTTACTGGATCGTAATTCCATTGAACAGTATAATCGTCTCCTAATCCGCCATCCCAGAAGCGATAGTTAATTTTTTTAATATTCCCACGTTCTCCTTCTTTTGCATCTTTAGCAAACTTCCATGGTTTAAAATTTGCATCCCAAGAATCTCCAGCTTCATCTACATTTGTTAAACCTCTGTTTTCTGCTGCATATTCCCATAATAATTGAGTATTTGTATAAACTGTATGTTCTGTAGCTCTTCCTGGTAATCTATCATAATCTCTCCAATAGTTTGGGAATGGTACTGCAAACTGATCCATATCGTTATAGGCATACCAATCTAAATCTTGAATTTCACCCAATGCATCTGCTGGGCCTGGTGTATTTGCTCCACCTACATGACCATAGAGAGGGTTTGCACCATAAGCTTGGAGCAATTTTATGAAATAAATTCTTGCAGAACGAACCGAACCCACTATTTCTGGTTCCTGACAATAATACATTGCTAAAAATCTTGTTATACCACCTTCGGCAACAGCTTCATGAATTATATCTGCTGATGAAAGTCCAGACTGTGGTCTTGCTTCTATATTGTTTTGCACCATAATACCGAGTGGTCTTCGTTTTTCCCATCGGGATCTTGCAGTTTTAGAATACAGTTGTCCATTTAAAGGACAAGGTTCTGTTTTTGGTCCTGTATCAACAACATTACCTTCTTCATCATATACAGGTGCTTCATAACCAGAAAGATTTACACCATTTGCGCTAAAGTATTGAAAAGATGCAAAAGCAGAAAGGAGATAAACTACAATTCCTAAAGCAATAACTATTTTTTTATCCATTTAAGAAAATAAATGTTAACAGAATTTCATCATTGTAACCTCTTGCATATACGGTGTCAATATGATTAAATTTTCACATGCCTCAGAAGACTAAAAAACAAAAATTAGCTGCTGAAAAGAGAAAAAACCATCTTTCTCAACACAATCCACATATCGTTATTGAGCATGAAAAGAGTCATACAAATGATACGCAATCTCAACACATTTCTTCAACTTTACTAACAAATACCTCAACTTCTACATTCAAAAGGGAGCTTTATAAAAGTCTCATTATTAGTGCCGCAATTATTGTAGTTGAAATTGCAATTTATTTAGCTCAAAATAAGGTGATATCTGTTACAAATTTATTTTAACGAACAGGAGGTGACTTAAAGATCATGGATATAGAATTTTACGATGTAAAAAACAAAAAGAAGGTAAGTGTACCTTCTACACAAGTACAGAAAGTAACTTATGAAAGACAAACAAAAAGTGGTGACACTCAAATTCGCTATGCATTAAAAGCAGAATTAAATGGAGTCAAACTTACAAAATTTGTAAGTAAAGATACTTGGGATCAAATTGCTGGATAATATTATTCTTCAAGTTTGAAGGATTTTAATATCCTGTACTCAGGATTTTTAGGCTTCGAAATGCTTTCATAGAGATGTATTTCTGTAACAGGAAACTCAATTTCTATGGGAGTGTTTTGAAGTTTTTTCTTTAAATGAAAATACTGTTGTTTAGAAGGTATTTTCCATTTAGCAATTGTTATGTGAGGTTTGTAATCTACCTTTTTATCTTCAAAAAGCTCAACAAAACGTTTATTCAATACATTTAAAGTATGATTATTTTTAAAATCAATATATGCAGTAATGGATTTATGAATAAATAAATCTGCACCTAACGCAAAAATGTTTGTTGGTTTAATATCAAAAATTGTTTTTTCAATATGTGACGCGACTAAATCTAATTTATCTTCTGGAATATCTCCAATAAAATGTATTGTAATATGAAAATTTTCAGAAGGAATCCAATTAAAATTGGCATAATCCTTTCGCAATTGTGCAGTTTGCACAATAATTTCTTGTCGAATGTTATTTGGAATACTAATTGCTAGGAATGTTCTCATAATTCATTATTTGTGTTGTAGAAAATTCTGAAACAAGTGGACTCACAACTACAACTGTTGCGTTCACACGCTTACCATGTTTTTCTTTTTGAACAATATTTGGATCACCTTCTGTTACTGCAATAATATTTGGTTTTACTGTTGAAACAAGCTCTGCATACTCTTCATTTGTATTTAAAAGCGGTAACAGAATAATATCATCTACCATCTGTAAACTTGCTAAAATTTCTGCTCGTTGATGTTGAGAATGAATTGGCTTTCTTTTTTTACTTTTAATAATAAATTCATCTGATTCTAATGCAATTACAAGAACATCACCTTCCTTTTTTGCCTGTTGCAAAAATGTAAAATGTCCATAATGCAATAAATCAAAACAACCACCAACAAGAACTATTTTTTTTCCTTCAAGCTTTGGTTTCATTAATGCAATATCAGAATATTTCCATATATTCGATTTCATATTAGAATTATATTATACCTTAGCTTTTATCATCCTGAGGCTAAGGTTTGAAATACAGTATGATTTATATGTATGAAACTGATAACTGAAACCTATGAAAATGATGTAACGATTCTTATTATTGCTAAGAACCACTCACCTCTCGTTTCATTTTTAAAAGAAGAACTTATAAAAATGCATGCAGATGTATTTTCTTCTATTGGTGATTCAATTGATTACTTAAGTTATGATGTTATTTTCCTGATAGATTTTCCAACAATCCTTCCAAGTGAATTTTTAGATCATCCAGATAAAAAGGTTATATATATTTTTTCAAATAATAAAGAGCTTGCCTTACAATTCAGCGATTTTTCTTATGAACATAAATTAACGAACATAAAAATTATTCTAATGCAAAGCTTGCCTGAACATTTAAAAAAGGATATTGAAACTATTTTATGGTTTGCTTTTTCTCGCACTTCCGATATTTATTTGCATTTATATCATCAAACAAAACAAATCATTAAGAAGAAAGTGAAAAAACAATTTGCATTCCCTAAAATATCAATTCGCAAACTGCTTACCGCAAAAAATCTTGTCATAATTGGCTTTCTATTTTTACTAGCAACTCATGTTCTCTTTATTCCGCCACTCGCCTTTGCTTCACTTATGCATTTCTACGCTGGAAAGAACATGATGAAACAAGATATTGCAACAACTTCTAGATATTTAATGGCTGCGGATTCTTCACTTGCACTTGCAGAATCATTCTATGTTTTTCCAAAACCTACGCTACATTTTTTTTCTTTAGCCTTTTTCCCAGAAGATCTATTAACAATCAATGCTTCTGTAAATAAATCACTTCATACAATATTAAAGTTAAATGATTCAGGAAAACAATTTGCCAATTTACTAACCATAAAGGAAAAAACAGATTTTGAAATAGAAGAACTTTATAATCTAAAAACTGAAATATTAGAAGATATAAATATACTGCACAATCAACTTATATTTTTAGAAGCAAAAACACCAGAATGGAATACACAACTTGTAGATATGAAGTTACAACTTGAAAAAATAAATGGATCTCTAGAACATTTAGAAGAATTAACACCACATTTAGATACTATTTTTGGACGTGATGAAGAAAAAAAATATCTTATGATGTTCGCAAATAATATGGAATTACGCCCAGGTGGTGGATTTATTGGCTCTTTTGCAATTGTAACTTTTAATGATTATTCAATTACCGACATGCGCGTATACGATGTATACGATGCCGATGGACAATTGAAAGAACAAATAGATCCACCTGATCCTATTGTTGATTACTTAAATCAAACTCATTTTTTCTTGCGTGATTCTGCTTTTACGCCAGATTTTATAGTTAATTATGAAGAAGCAAAACGCTTTTTAGATTTAGAATTACAAGAAAATAACTTTGACGGCGGCATACTTATAACAACTACTGCTGTTCAAAATTTACTTACATCTATGGATGGTCTTTATATTCCAGACTATAAAGAAACTATTACTAGTGACAATTTTTATATTAAAACACAACTTCATGCTGAAGAAGATTTTTTTCCTGGATCACAACAAAAAAAACGATTTTTATCCAGTGTTATGAATCAAATGCTTATAGATTTACCACAAGCATCTTTTACTAAATTGCTAGAAATGACTGAAAAATCTCTTAACGAAAAACAAATTGTTATGTACATTGATGACCCACAGGTTGAAACTTTTATTGAAGAAAATTATTGGTCAGGCCGAACATTAACACCTAAATGTAATTTAGATGAAGCGTATAACTGTGTACTAGATTTTGTTCTACCATTTGATGCTAATTTAGGAGTTAATAAAGCTAATTTTTTTATTGAACGACCTACAAATTTAGATATTTCTATAACTGATAATGGCGGAATAACAAATACACTTACAATAAAGTACACGAATTCATCTTATGATGATGTATATCCAGGTGGTAATTACAAGAATTATTTCCAAACTTATTTACCACCAAATACCCGAATCCGATCTGTTACTATTAATGGTGTCGAAGTAGATAATTATGATGAAACAAATTTTGAATATAAAACAGTAGGATTCTTAGTCGAAATACCTCCTCAAAGTTCAAAAATAGTAAAAATCACCTATACATTACCTACAACAATCATTACTGGTGATGGTATGTACCAACTTATTTTTCAAAAACAGATTGGTTCACCAAATTATGATTTTCAATTATCATTTACCTTTCCAGATAACATTTCAATTAAAAATAAAAATTTTTCCCCTCTTGTAAAGGGCAACAAAATACTCTATAATACCTCAATTTCATCAGATAAAATTTTCGTGATAGAATTTTCTAAACAATAACACCCATGACAGACAATAAAACTCAAAAAATCGTATTACAAGCAACTATTCGTGAAACTTTTGGTAAGTCCGTACGAATGATGCGCAGAAATGGCCAAATTCCAGCAAATATTTATGGCCCAAAATTTGAGTCAAAAGCTATTACAGTTGATGCAAAAACATTTAATTCACTCTATCGAGAAGCTGGTGAAACAGGTGTTATTTATATTGAAACTGGTGAAACTTCTATTCCAACCCTTGTAACAAATATCCAATACGACCCAACAAAAGGTAATTTTATTCATGTTGACTTTAGAAAAGTAGATTTGAATAAAAAAATCGAAGCAAATGTACCTCTCGTTATTGTTGGAGAATCTGTTGCAGTTCAACAAAAAAATGGTGTATTACTTACACAAATGGATGAAGTTACTGTTGAATCTCTTCCTACAGATATTCCTCACCAAATTGAAATTGATATTTCTGTCTTACAAGAAATTGGAGACGAAATTAAAGTTGCTCAACTTCCAACTTCAGATAAATACACAATTATGGATGACCCAGAACGTGTAATTGTTTCTGTAACAGAACATAAAGAAGAAAGTATTGAACCAGAAACAGTAACTGCAGCACCAGAAATTACAACTGAAAAAGCTGCTGAAGGTGAAGAAGGATCAGAAGCTGCAGCACCTGCTGAATCTGAAGAAAAATAAGGCTACTTTGTGTATAATAACTTCTTATGAAAGAACTCGCAATTATTGATGCTATAAACCATGTCGGGAAAACCATTGATTTATATGGTTGGGTTGATACAAAGCGAGATCATAAAAAAATTGTCTTCATAGATTTACGAGATAGAACCGGCATTATTCAAATTGTTGGTGGTGAAACGTTTAAAGAACTTTCAACAGAAGATGTTGTCCGCATAAAAGGACTTATTAAAGATCGTCCAGAAAAACTTATAAACCCTAATATTGCTACTGGAAAAATAGAAGTAGAAGCCCTTGAATTTGAAATATTAGGAAAAGCACAACCTTCACCAATTCCACTTAATTCTGATGGATTAGAAGTAGATGAAGAAATGCGTTTAAAATATAGATATGTAGATTTACGCAGAAAAAGAATGGCTGATACATTAAAGCTACGTTCAGATTATAACTATGCATTACGACAAGAATTGCATAAAGAACAATTTACAGAAGTAGAAACGCCAATGTTAACAAAGTCTACAAAAGAAGGTTCTCGTGACTTTTTAGTTCCATCTCGATTACAACCAGGCAAATTTTATTCCCTGCCTCAATCTCCACAACAATATAAACAATTATTAATGGTTGCAGGTGTAGAAAAATACTTTCAGTTTGCACGCTGTATTCGCGATGAAGATTTACGCGCTGATCGTGGATTTGAACATACTCAGTTGGATTTAGAAATGAGTTTTGTAAATCGTGAAGATGTTATGAAAACTGTAGAATCATTAGTTAAAAACGCTATAAAAGCTGTTGGCGGAAAGCTACAGAAAGAAACATTCCCTGTTATAAACTATAAAGATGCAATTGAAAAGTATGGCGCAGATAAATTTGATTTACGCACTGAACAAGAAAAACAAGATGGTGTTTTAGCTTTTGCATGGGTTATTAACTTTCCATTCTTTAAAAAAGTGGATAAAGAAGATAAAGCAGAAGTTGAAGATGGAAAAAGTGGTTGGACCTTTACTCACAATCCATTTAGTATGCCCCTTCCAGAACATTTAGAATGGCATATGAAAGGTGAACATGTTGAAGAAATCATGACTACTCAATATGATTTAGTCTGTAATGGTTATGAAGCTGGTGGTGGAAGTATCCGTGCGCACAAGCCAGAGATTCTAGCTGCAACATATAAAATTATGGGCTATTCAGATGAAGAAACTAAAGAAAGTATTGGACACATGCTCGAAGCATTTAGTTATGGCGTTCCACCACATGGTGGTATTGCACTCGGCATTGATCGTCATGTTATGATGCTTGCAAAACAAAATTCGCTTAAAGAGGCAATAGCATTCCCTATGAATTCAGCTGGTAAAACAGCTGTAATGGATGCACCATCTGCTGCAGATCCTAAATTGCTAAAAGAATTAGGAATTACGATTAAGACTAAGTAAAGAGCTTAGAATAAGCGTAGATACCTTTTTTCTGCCGACTTCGGAGAAATTAATGGGTATTGACTCCGCTGGAGGCCAAGAAAAAATGGTATCAAGCGGAATAAATATATAGAATTTCGTTTATAATAATAACCTATGCCATTTCGATTCTACTTTTTCCTATTATTCTTTTTTTTCCTCTTTTTATTTTATCCAGGAGAACATCCTTACTTAAAAATATTTGCATTTAACTCACAAACTTTTATACAAGAAACAGCAATTCAACCAATTAAAATTCAACCTATTCCCATAACAAATAACGCTCCTCCGCCTTTTGTTACTGCAGAAGGTGTATATGTTGTAGAACTTGATTCATTTTCTACTCTTTACGAAAAAAATAGTCAAGCAAAATTTTTTCCTGCTTCAACAACAAAAATTATTACCGCATTAGTAGCTGCAGATTTATATCAACCAGATAAAATTATTACCATAAATCAGGCTTCTGTAGAAGGTCAGATAATGAATCTTGTGCCGAATGAGCGTATAACTGCAGAAAATTTACTTTATGGCATTTTAGTTCACTCTGGAAATGATGCTGCGTATGCACTCGCTAATGAACATGGATTTAATAATTTCATACAAATGATGAATACCAAAGCTCAAGAAATTGGAATGAAAAATTCTCACTTTAAAAACCCGGCTGGTTTAGACGATATGGAACAAATGACAACGCCTTTTGATCTAGCACTTGCTGGTCGAGAACTTTTACAAAATCCTTATTTACGAAAAATGGTTAGTACAAAAGAAATTATTATCTCAGACGTAGACTACCGCCAGTTTCATACGCTAACAAATGTCAACAAATTATTAGGTGAAGTTCAAGGTTTAGGTGGATTAAAAACAGGATATACAGAACTAGCAGGAGAAAATTTAGTAAGTTTTTATAGAAAAGATAATCATGATTACATAATTGTTATACTTAAAAGTCAAGATAGATTTTTAGATACCCGCACTATTGTTACTTGGATAGATTCAAATGTTCAATATATTTCTCCATCACTCTAAATTTATTGTGTAAGTAAATATTCATCTACTACAGCCGTTACATACGCTACAAATTTATCATCACTTAAAAAGACATATACAGGTTGTAAATATTGTTGATATACATCTGGATCATAATAAGCTAAAAATATTTTCTTTATCACTATTTCACCAGAATCTTTTGTAGAAGACACCACCATTCCGCGGCCTTGTTGTAAATCTTGCCAGGCTGTTTCTGCTGTTCGAATTGGATACAAACCTGTTTGATCTTGAGAATGTTCATAAAATTTTACCTGTGATCGTATAACTCGCATACCATCTTTATTAAATCCAAACAACACATAATGTGGACTATTATAGTAAGTGGACGTAACCATCGGATATCCATTCATATCTGGTCTATAAAAATCTATTTCTGCCATATTTGCACCTTCACTGGAATCCAGTGTAGATACTTGATTGTTTTGAGTATTGTAGTTTAAATAAATGACATTTTTTTTGCCTTGAGCTAAATCTGTTGGATAACGTGTTAATTTACTTAAAAAATTAGAAGCTTGTGATTGCAATTCATTTTCTCCAGGAATATTTGTACCATCTAAATTTACGTCTTCTGGAGTAAGAATGTAATCAAATGTAAAGTTAAAATTTTTCATATCGATAACCATTTTTCTTTTTCCATCATCAAATGTAGCAACATTATTACTAACTCTTGGTTGGGTTACTTCTGTATCAAAACCTGCATCTTTGGCCATAAGTGTTACTTTTGGTAAAGATCCAAAAGACGCTGCTTGTTCTGGCAAAAAATAAATAGTTGCGGCACTAGTTGCATTCTCAATATTTGGCGTTCCATCAAGAGTATCTAAAACATACGTATATTTACTCGAAGATGTTGATTGAGGAATAATAGGTGGCTGAATTTTATTGAATGTTGCATTAATTGTTGCAGGTGGAGGTGCGTTCACTACTGTTGTTTTTTGTGAATTTACATATAAAAGTAATAATTGAATTGCCAAAAAAAGCATAAAAATTACCAGTACAAAGATTACACCTATTGGTGCAAATTTACGTATTGTATAGTTGAGCTCTGTCAGGGTCATGTACTTATGATAACAAAAATAAGTATAGAGTTTATGGGTAATAGATTAAATTGTACTGAAGATATAAATCCCTCATTTTCCTCTTTTTAATATAATATTTGAATGATATAATAGTAGTTCAGTATTATATCCAGAGGTGCCGGAGTGGCCAATCGGAACAGACTGTAAATCTGTCGGCTTTTGCCTTCGAAGGTTCGAATCCTTCCCTCTGGACATACATTTAATTTCTTCTTTATTTTTTTTAACTCATAGTATTTGATTCGTTGTATCTGTTATAATCAATCAAATATCTTATGGAATATGCTGAAAAACAATCCTCACTAAAAAATCAGCTTGACCAAATGCCAGAAAAAAAACAAAAATTAATTACATTATTTTCTACTTCTTTACAAAAGGCTCAATCTCAAATAATTGCGCTTCGCGTATATGATATAAATACTTTTTTACAGCAATATATACATGGTAATTTACCCATAGATACAACATATAATTTAGAATCTCCTCGCAATCCGGATGAAGAAGGTTTGTTTTTTACCCAAGCTGTCACATCTAATAGTGCTTTGCAACATGCAAAAGCATTTCCTCCATCGGCTGCCACATTTTCTAAAGAAGTTTATACTATTACAGAAGGCCAACGTGCAGTTCCATTACAATCGGCCTTTATACAGAATGTAACTCCCTTTTTAAAACAAAATTGGCTTGAACTAATTACACCAGTAGTTAAAGATTATGACTTAGTAGAAACAGATCAAATAGTTTTACAACATTTTGTATTAGGTCTAGCACAACGATTTGAAGAAGCAGATAAACGAAAAATTCCGACTAACAACTTAATTAAAACTGCATATAAAGATCCTTATTCTAAAGTATTAATGGATACATTTGAAGATCAAACGCAGCTTCCTTCGGTAATTGAACTTTTTAGAAATGCTTGCCGCGAAAGAGCAGGTATTGTCGTTGGCTTTAACACTAATTTGCTTGCATATCCTTATATAACAGAACATAATGGAGGAAGTTCTCTTGCTGCCCAAGGAGAATTATTGATAAAACCTCCAGATGGAACCATTAATCTATCCTGCATTTCTGCAATAGAAACATTAGGTGGTTCTTATGAAGAAGAGATACTTCAAACTCTTGGAATCAGTAATTAATATGGTATTATCTCCGATATTATATTCAAATAGCCTATAACATTGTTAAGCTTCTTATTTATTGATATAATACTATCTTCAGTCTGTCTCAGCTTTGTATAAAAAAAGGAGAGTAAGATGGCTAAGAAAACCTATCAAGAGCTTCTTAAACAAGCTCGAAAGGATTCTGGACCCACCGAGGCACAAATTGGACTATGGAAAAAATCCATGGTACCAATTTGCAATTCTCTTGGTCAAGATCTTCAGGAAGTTAGGCTCACAAATGATTTGGCTTATGATCTTGTTGAAGCCAAGTTTGGCGAATCACCGCAGCTTAATCCTGATGATTACGAAATTGTCAAAGGGGTTAATCCGCCAGAAGGTGTGCTTCGCATTGGCGAAGTAACAATTGGTGAAGAACCAACCACATTCAATGTGGAAGTTGTCATTACAAGTGTAGGATTTTGCGTTTACGTTTATCCTACTCCCATTGGTGGCAACCAACGCGGCAAATGATCTTGGTGGGCGGGCGTTTAAACGCCCGCCCACACCCTACACGATATAAATTTTTCCCTCTTATCTTCAATAGTTTTATGCAGAATTTTATATACGATATTTATTTAATGTCTGTAAGACAACATCAAGCTGTTCCTGTTTTTTTTGTTCACTGTTACGCGATTGTTCTGCATTAGGTTTCTGTTGTTTTCCTTTGGCAGGATGATTAAACTGTTCTACCAACTGTAATAATTCTTCATTTGTGGCTGGCTCTTGCACTACTGGTTCTTCAATTGAATCAGTTGGTGGTTCTATTTTTTTTGGTGGAAGTTTAATATCTTTTGTTTCTTTCAAAAAACGTAAAAATCGCGGCCATTTTTCTAACGGGACATACAATAATAATCCATTGACTTCAGAACTATTAAATCCTAAAAGTTTTAATCCTTCATATGCATCTAAACCTTTGCGTAAAATTTCACGATATTCTGTTATAAACATATCATTTACATGCTTCAACATTTGTTGAGATGCCTCTGGTGTATAGTCCTCTGTTGGATCAGTATATAATTCTTCCATTCTTTTTCTAAATTCGTTTGTATAGTCATATAATCCACCATCTTCTTTTAATTTAGTTAAAGTTGAAAGAACTTCTAATTTAGATCGTCTCACATTGGTCATAGATGCAAAAATTTCATCTCTTGCCCTCTCTAATGGATATTGTCTAGCTTTTACCAGCTGCCTTTTGAGTATTTTCTCTATTGTTTCATTAAATTCACCATAAAAACCAATTGGTTTTGGATAATTTATCTGTGCCAAAGCAACCTCACTAAATACAGCGTATAATGCATGTTCTTCTTCATGTCTTGTTACACTTAGACTGGCAAAAAGAGGATTTTCTACAATAATACCGACTCCATTTCTTTGTGTATAAAATCCACCTGTACTTATCTTTGATTCTTCTAGTTTATCTGGGGTTAAGGGTTGGCCATTTCCGGTAAGATATGCTTTTGCATAATCTTCAGGATATTGAAAATTTACATTAGCCGTAATTGATCCAGGTGTAATATTACACTCACCTTGTGGTTCAAAACCTAATAATTGTTTACATAATTCTTTTCCTCTTTCAACAACATTCAAATTTGATACTGATTGAAATAACTCTCTCACTTTATTTCTCCTTCCAACTACACCTTTGATAACATTATCAATTGTTGTTGCGCTCGATGGTGGAATTCCAAACTGTTTTTCAAACCAAACGGCTTCTTGCATTAATTCTGATTCTGACACCAATGGATTACTTCGCAACATATCTTTTAAACTGGCAGCCAACTTTGCATAACCTTTTGATTGTTCCACCATTTTTAATTTAAATAGTTCCAAAGCTTCTTTACGTTCTGCCTTGGGAATGAATTGCAGTTTTTCAAACTCACTTATTGGATCAAATATTCCATTAAATACTATACGTTGATCTGTAATATCTAAATAGTCATCATCAAGATATGTTATTTTCCCAGCAAGATCTGATTCGTTTATGGGAGTATGGTTTACTATTGTGTCATTTTCAGAAGAATCTACGTTTTTTGATGAATGCAGATCTTCAATAGCCTCTTTATGATCTGGAATAATTGGTATATCAGCTTCCGACATATTATGATATTTTAACTTCTTTTTTTACCTTTTCCCAATTTATAAACTCCGTTGCAAGAATAATAAAGCTACAACACTTATAAACTGAATTCTATATGTATACCAAACATGCAAGTATGAGTGATTTGCTGCAACAAGATACCATACATAAGGTATTATTCCGATCATAATCCAAGATAAAACTGAACTTATTTTTTTCTTATTAAATGAAATATATCTAAGCAAAAAAATAGAAGTTATTATTCCACTTACTAGCACAATAATTTTATTACTTTTATGGTATCCAATTAATTGAAAAATATTTAATTTTAACGTTTGTACATAACTAAAGTTAGGATCTGGTTCACTTACTGTGCGACTAGAAATAGTGTTAAGAGCAGTTTGAATGGCTCCTGGTGCAAATAATAATTCAACCAAAACCCATTTGCTAAGCCATAATAATAAATATCCAGATCCCCATGCAAGACAATGAAGTATGACAGTCTTTATATTACTTTTATTCAAATACACAATAAAGATTAGCGGCAATCCAAGTGTTATAAGAGGTGCTGTTAATAAATCAAAAAAAGAAGTTAAACCTCCAACTATAAAGAATAAAAGATACTGATTCTGTACTTTTTTTTGATGTAATACTAAATATATTGATGAAAAAATAGCAATGTGAAAAATACTTGAAAATTGCATAGACTTCCAAATAAAGAAAAAATCAATTGCCACAAATCCTACAAGCAAAGCAATGCTTAATTTTTTCCCTAATTTCTTCCATGTTAAAAAAAACAAATATAAAAATCCCCCGTACAATAGTACTGCATTCAAAATGCGAATCACATCATAAGAAAATACAGCCAATAGTGGACGCAAAAATACTAAATAACCGTGCCAATATCGTTCATAGCCCGCATTAGGTTCTACATTTTTGTTATATATTTCTTCTAAGTTATCAAGTTGGTTTTTTCCATTAGATCCATCATAATAACGTTTATTTATTAGTGAAGATTTAAAAGCTTCAGCAGAATTTATTGAATATGCGGTGTTTAGCATAATTGCATCTGTGTAGTTATCTAAAGTAATTTTTCTCCAAGGGATGCCCACACTAGGATAAACACCTTCGTATTTTAAAACTTCAACAGATGAACCAATATTTTTTTTTAAATAGGTTGAAGGAATAATTGATATTAAAAGTAATGATGCTACAAAGAGAGAGAAAAGTAATAGGTAAGTATAAAGATACTTACTAAAATGTTTTAGCATGTTGTATATATAATACCAAATAACTCAATCCTTGACTTTTTTTATAAGACATATAAAATAGCTACATGACATCAGATCGAATGCTTATTCAAACGGAAGGTCCTTTTTTTGAAGATGTGCAAAAAGCACAAATCTTTGAAGATCAAAAAACCTTTGTAGATTCGACACCAAATAAAGAACCTGAAAAAATTTTAAAAGAATACAAAGCCAGAAAAAATCTTCCTACTTTTGACATGCTTTCTTTTGTGTTAGAACATTTCCATATTCCTTCTTATATTGAACCAGTTCCAATGTCTGAAATGTCTTTAGATGAATACATAAGGCATGCTTGGTCTTATTTAGAACGCAATGATCCTTCTCCTGAAAAATACAGTACACGTATTAGTATTCCGCATTCATACATTGTTCCAGGAGGACGTTTCCGTGAATTATTTTATTGGGATAGTTTTTTCGCTGCACTTGGTTTAGTAAAACATAATGATTACCACCTTTTTATGGATATGATTAAAAATTATTCATATCTTATAGATACGTACGGTTTTGTTCCTAATGGTACCCGCACCTATTTTTTGACAAGATCTCAACCACCCGTTTTTGTACTCTATATTGATCTGCTTGAAAAAACAAAAGGATTTGACGCTATTATTCCCTTTATTCAAAAATTAGATAAAGAATATGGATTTTGGATGAATGGTATGAATGATATAAAAAATGGTGAAAATTTTGAACACATAGTAAAAATTAATAATGATATTGTAAATCGTTATTATGATAAAGGTAGAACACCTCGTGAAGAATCTTTTTATCATGATTATGTGTTAGGTTCTAAGCTTGAAAAAAAAGATGCAGAAAAACTATATTTAGATCTTCGTGCTGGTGCAGCATCAGGTTGGGATTATTCAAGTCGTTGGTTTAGAGATGGTAAAAATTTAGCAACAATTGCAACCACAGATATACTTCCAGTAGATTTAAATTGTTTAATTTATTTAATGGAAACTAAACTTGCTGAATGGTTTAAGAAACTAGAAAATGAAGAAAAAAGTAAATTTTATCTAGCTCAATCTGCAAAAAGAAAAGAAAACATACAAAAATATTTCTGGTCTGATCAAGAAGGCTACTATTTTGATTATTATTGGACTGATGAAAAATTATCTGAATCTTGGACAATTGCTGGAGCATTTCCACTTTTCGTTAAGATTGCTACAAAAGAACAAGCAGCCAAAGTTGCAGCTCATATTGAAAATAAATTTTTAAAAATGGGTGGTGTACTTACAACATTGAATAATACAGGTGAACAATGGGATAGTCCAAACGGTTGGGCGCCATTACAATGGATTACTGTCAAAGGTCTTGAAAATTATGGGTATACTGAAATCGCTAATAAAATAAAAGAACGATTCGTTGATACTGCCTTTAAATCGTTTAAACAAACAGGTGCACTTTTTGAAAAATATAACATGATAGAGGCAAAATCGTTTGCAGGCGGAGGAGAATATAAACTTCAAATTGGTTTCGGTTGGACAAATGGTGTAATAATGGATTTTATGAAATAATTCTTACATCAAAAACTTACGTGTTTTTCTTTCCAAAAGTGCCTTTATAATTTTGTCCATTTCAACAGTTGCTACACAAACTACTTTATCTGCTCCACCGTAGTAAGTAAATAATATGTCATCTTTAACTAATGAACCACAAGGAAATACAACATTAGGAACAATGCCTTGTCTTTCAAAATGAGCTTCTGGTTCTAGAATTGGATAGTGTAGATAAGATAATACAATTGATGGATCAAGTAAATCTAAAAGCATTGCACCAACTCTATATTCATGATCAATTTTACTTACTCCATGATATAGTAATAACCATCCAAATTGTGTTTTAATAGGTGTACTAGAAATTCCTACCTTTTCACCATCCCAAGCTTCTTGTCGAAGAGGAATATATCTTAAAGTTCTTAAAAATTTTGTCTCTCCGTCAAACTGTAAATCGTCAACAAAATCAAGCACTATGTCGTTATCAATTCTATGAAAAATAACATACTTTCCTTTTATCTTTTCTGGAAGAATACATGCATCTTTATCATCAATTCCTGGAGGAGAAATTAAAACCGGATGAGACCAATTCCATTCTCGTTTTAAAAAATCATCTACTAATATTGAACTCATTGCAACACGTGGTGGATTTTGGCCATCAAAAGCAGTATATAACATATACAATGTATCACCAATTTGACTTATTCGTGGATCTTCACAACCTGACCACATATTTGGTTGTGGTTTTGATTCAAAAGGTGCCCGAGGTACATAAATTGGTTCAGGTAATCGTTCATCGATTGTTAATCCGTCACTCGAAATAGCCAGTCCGATTGCAGATGTATTATCTTTCGAAAATGAACGATAAAGAATATATACCTTTCCGTTTAGATAAATTGCTGTCGGATTAAAAACTCCCTGTTGTTCCCAGTCATGATTTTCAAGCGGTTGCAGAATTGGATTTGCATTATATTTTTTCATTTTTAATGGAACTGCATCCGTTACCTGCATTCTATAAAATAGTTGTTCCAAAGGAAGTGAAGCCCTGCAGCAATGCATATCAGAAGCACCATAATACATAATTATTGTTTTATTTTCTATAAGAGCACCTGACGGAAAGACAATATTTTTTACAAATCCATTTTTTTCATAATCTGCTTCTGGCTCAAGTAATGGTTCATGGACTCGACTTATTACATTTTGAGGGTTTTCAAGATCAAGCAAAACTGCTTCTATTCGAAATTCTCTAAATGATTCTACATAATAGTTAGGTATATTTGCAAAAATACAAATCCAACCTTTTTCTGTTTTTAACGGTATTGCTCCTACTTCTATCTGAGAACTATTCATGCGTTGCAATGGAATAATATGGTCTTCTAAATGTGCATACCAATTGTTCCAATAATGTTCTGACCAAATATCTTCTAATGTATCAAATAATGCTAAACAAATTTTAGAGGGTGGCATGTCTGTATGCGGTGTCAAAATAGCCGCATATTTTCCATTAATTTTTTCTGGAAAAAGTGTCATTGCTTTTGCGTTAAATGGAGTTACTAAATGCCGCTCTTTAACTGTCTTCATATCATCACTTATGGCTACCGCAACACGAATGCCATGAGCAACAGGTGGATATTCTGAAAGTGCAGTATAAAAAATAATAAATTTGTCATCAATTTTTGTTATTCTGGGATCTTCACAACCAAACCGTTCCCAATCTTCTTGAGGCTCGATAAAAGGTACTCTGTTTTCAAAATGTGTTCCATCTTTACTTGTTGCATGGCCTACAACTGAAATGTTTAATTTATGACCATCTTTTTCAATTTCATTGGAGATCGCTCTATATACCATGTGATATATTTCATCATCTTTGGCAACAGAACCATTAAAAGAAGCTACTGCTTCCCATGGATGATCAACTACTGGCGATAGAACTGGGTTCTCTGGATCTCTTTTAAATAATGACATAATTACAAATGGATTTTATTAATAATAGCAGGATCTAATTTAGAAATTTCACTATATTTCATTTCAGTAAGAAAATCATTTAAATTAGCTGTAGCTAAACAGACATAAGAATCTGCAGCTCCATAATACACAAATAACGTTTCACCAATTACTACAGCTCCGCATGGATATGCAACACCAGCTTTAAATCCATTATTTTCATACTGTTCATCTGGTTCCAAGATTGGAGCATTTGCTCTATGTAATACTTTTGTTGGATCTTTAAGATCTAACAACATTGCGCCAATTTTATATTTCCCTGGATCTTGATTTCCTACAGACTGATAGATTAAAAGCCACCCATCTTTTGTTTTTATTGGTGGGGCGCCGGCACCAATTTTTCTACTATCCCACATATTTGGTCGTGGACTAATTTTATGTTCTCCTTTAAGCCACCATGTTCCATCAAAGTTAAGTGTGTCTACAAAATCTATAAGTATGTCAGGATAAATTCTGTGCATAATTACATATTTGCCATTAATTTTTTCTGGAAAAATAACTGCATTTTTATCTACAACTCCTGGTGGAGAAATAATTACCGGTCGCTCCCACAACCAACGATGATTGAGAAAATCATCAAGTAGTATGGATGTGAGCGCCACACGTGGAGGATTGTAGCCATCAAAGGCAACGTACGTCATATAAACTCGATCGTCTATACGTGTTAATCGTGGATCTTCTGCACCTCCATAACCACCGCCGGAAACATACATGTGCGAAATATGTGTTGGTTTGACTGGTCCTCTGTATTCAAAGTCTTCCGAAGGAATATATGCTGGCTCAACATGACGATTATCAACTGTATAGCCATCCGTACTTGATGCATAACCAATGACCGAGATATAATCATATCCTTGTGCACGATATAATAAATGCACTTTCCCATCTTCATAAAGTGCAGCTGGATTAAATGTATTAAAAGATTCCCAATGATTATGTGCTCTTGGAGAAAGAATAGGATTATGTTCTACTTTTTTTAAATTAAGTGAAATATTTTTTATTTTTATTCCTTCACCTACTTTATAAAGACTGTAAATAATTCCAAACATTCCTTCGCCTTCTACATTCCAATAAGAAATAAATGTTCCCTTTTGATTAACAACACCTATCGGTGTCACTTTTTTCCCTTGCCAATCTTCAGGCTGTTGCCAAACTGGCTCATTTGAACGCCATAATATTTCTGAAGGATTTTCTTTATCAAACAAGGCTGCACCAACTTTATATGTTATATTGCTCTTATTTTTAATTTTTACATGATAAAAAACTAAAATACCTTTTTCTGTCTGCATAACAAATTCTATTTCAAGAGGAGCATTATCAAAAAATTCTGTCCTTGGTGATAAAACAGATGGGGCAACTTCCTCCCAGTGTTTTAAGTCTTTAGAACGTGATAACGATATATCGTATTCACCATTAAAAGCCATATAATATTTGCTGAATGTTTTATCTGGAATAATCACAAAATTATTTTGATCTAGTGGTGAATAATAACTATATTCAAAATTAACTAAATCAGAAGTTGTTGCTGTTGCATTTAAATTTCTTTTATCAGATTTTTTTTTGTAACGAAGTAAGTAATATTTTTTAAATTTAGTAAAATAAAAATTGCTCGATTTAGAAATATCTTCTGTTTTTTTAAAATTAGTAATAACTAAATCTCGACGATATGAAGAAAATGTAAAACCGTCCTTACTTTTTGCTATATTAAAAGAATTTGAAGTATTTTCTTTAGAAATATAGTATAAGTATACTGAATCGCGATGTGAGAGAACACCTAAAGCACGAAAATCCCTACCTTTCGAAGAAAGATATTTTTTTAATGGTTTCAGGACAGCCAATTTTTTTTCCTTCACCTCATTCAGCTCTTAATGAATAATAAACTCACTATAGTACAAAAGAAATATTGTTGCAACTTATAAACTAACCAAGAGAAATTACACATCTGTGGTACAATCAACTACAACTCTATGGAAATGAAACAATCGTATAAATCTTTTTGGAAATGGTTTCTGGAACGGGAAACTGATTTCTTCCATTATGAACAACAACACTCTGATTTATTAGATGATACAATCGAAAAACTAAAAACTATTCATCCAGATTTAGTTTTTGAAATTAGTCCTGAATATGATGGGAAACGAGAATTTATTATTAGTGCGAATGGATTAAAAGAAGCTTTTGCATCTGTTATTGAGCTTACAAAATCAGCACCAGTTATGGATCGTTGGAATATTATTCCATTTAGACAAAGAAAAGCAAATTTAGATATAGAAATTGAAATTGAAGATATTATTCTCAGTCCAGAGGATATTTTTTTTACTTATGAAAGCGTAGGTCGTAAAATAAATATTGATTTATACATAGCCGGCATTGATACAGAAGATGAACGAGTATTTCACCTTGTACTTTTATTACTTGATAATGTTATCGGAGAATATGACGTAGAAATGAAGCTAGAACAAATTGATATTCATCCACTAACTGACATTAATGATGCCACTATATTACATCCATTAAAAGATCTTCCTGAATTAATTGATTTACACTTTAGTCAAAAAGTAGATTGATACAAATATATAATTGGTATATACTCTATCGCATATGCCAATAGATCCCTTAAAAAATTTAGAAAAACTCTTTAATTTCCTTGTAAAAGATGTTCTACAAGCTTTTCCTCTAATTGTAGGCATTCTTTCATTTATTCTTTTTTCTATTCTTGCAATTCTTTTTCTTATCTTCCAAGGAGGAAGTGTTATTGTCCCATAAAAAAAGCTCCCCTTTTGGAGAGCTTTTTTTAATTTGCGAATAAGGATTAATACATTCCACCCATACCGCCCATACCTGGCATTCCACCACCACCTGGAGCTGGTTCTTCCTTTTTAGGAATATCAGCAACAAGTGCTTCTGTTGTAAGAATTGCAGCAGCAATTGATTCTGCATTTTGAACTGCAGTTCTAATTACTTTTGCTGGGTCGACAATACCTTTTTTAAACATTGAACCAAAGTCTCGGTTCACTGCATCAAATCCGTAATCTGGATCTGCTTGTTGTTCAATTTGGTACATAACAACACCTGGTTCCATACCACTATTTTGTGCAAGCATACGAAGTGGTTCTCCGAGTGCTTGATACACAATTTCAATACCAATTTTTTCTTCTTCAAACTTCATTTTTTTCTTTAAAGCTTGGAGTGTTTTTCTGGCTTGAAGATATGTAGTTGCACCTCCAGCAACAATTCCTTCTTCCAAAGCTGCTTTAGTTGCTGCAACAGCATCATTTACGCGTTCTTTCTTTTCTTTCATTTCTACTTCTGTTGCTGCTCCTACCTTTATAACGACGACACCACCTGCAAGTTTTGCAAGTCGCTCCTGCAACTTTTCACGATCAAAGTCGGAAGTTGTGCTTTCAATTGCTTTTCTAATTTGTGATATGCGAGATTGAATATCTTTTGCATTTCCTTTTCCACCAACAATTCTGGTGTTATCTTTATCAGACCATACTTTATCTGCACGGCCTAAATCTTCAAGTTCTACAGAATCTAATTTTTTACCAATATCTTCTGAAATAACTGTTCCTCCAGTTAAAATAGCGATATCTTCAAGCATTGCTTTGCGGCGATCTCCAAATCCTGGAGCTTTAACAACGAGCGCATTAAATGTTCCTCGAAGTTTATTAACTGCAAGTGTTGCAAGTGCTTCTCCATCTACATCTTCTGCAATAATGACAAGATTTTTAGTCATTTTTACTACCTTTTCTAAGAAAGGAAGTAAATCTGCTACTGCTGAAATTTTTTTATCAGTAATAAGAATGTAGGGATCTTCAATTTCGGCTTCCATTCTATCTGGATTTGTAACAAAATATGCAGAAGCATATCCTTTATCAAATTCCATACCTTCTTTATGTTCACTTTCCATTTGAAGACCTTTTCCTTCTTCTACAGTAACTACTCCATCTTTACCAACTTTTTTAATTGCTTCAGCAAGTAATTGTCCAATTTCTTCATTTGCTGCTGAAATTGTTGCTACTTGAGCAATTTGTGCTACATCATCTGTTGGAATTTTCTTTGCCATTTTTTGAACTTGTGCTACAACTTCTTCTACTGCACGATCCATTCCTCTTTTTAAAATCATTGGATTTGTGCCGGCTGTAATATTTTTAAGTCCCAAATTTACCATTGTTTGGGTAAGCAAAGTTGAAGATGTTGTTCCATCTCCTGCTACATCAGCAGTTTTTGAAGCTGCTTCTTTAACCATTTGTGCACCCATATTTTCAAATGGATCTTCAAGTTCAATTTCTTTAGCTACTGTAACACCATCATGTACCACTGTTGGTGCACCCCATTTGCGTTCAATACCAACATTGCGTCCACGTGGTCCTAAAGTTGTTGTGACAGCTTTTGCTAGTTTGTTAACACCACTGGCAAGTTTCTGTCTTGCTTCGTCTCCGTAAATTATTTGTTTTGCCATATGTATATAAGAAATTAATAAATAATATTGTTAGGTTATTATGCAACGATTGCCATAATATCTTTTTGTTCTAAAAGCATCCATTCTTCTTGGCCAACTTTTATTTCATTTCCACCCCATTTTTTGTAAAGAACTTTTTGTCCAACTTTGACGATCATTTTGTTTTCACGACCATCATCACTGCCGAAGCCTTCGCCAATTGCCATAACTTCGCCCATTTGAGGCTTTTCTTTTACTGCACTTTCAGGTAATACAATGCCTGAAGCTGTTACTTCGTCTTGTTTTGCAGGTTTAATCAAGACGTAATCAAAAAGTGGCTGAATGCCATGTTTGGTTGCCATAGATTTTTATATATAAAACTTATAAAATGAATTTATACAGAGAATTATTGAGCTATTTTAATTTTTATAGCATTTGTTTTTGTTTTATATTTATAACTAAAAGAAAGTTTTTTGTCAAGCGATTAATTCATCTGCTAATTTTATGGACGATACAACAGCTCTATCAGAACTGCAAAAGTTAAAACAAAAATTGCAATCTGTTCAATTGCCTGCTAATCTTCAACAAAAATGTTTGGAGCAAATTGAAAGAGCTAATTTAGCATTAAAGTATGGGAACGGTTTAGGGCATCTGGACATTATAGAAAAATATATTGACTGGGTAATTAGTCTTCCATGGTTTGCCGAATCTGAAGATGATATAGATATAAATCAGACTAAACAAATTCTTGATAAGAACCATTTTGGTTTAGATAAAGTAAAGCTCCGAATTCTGGAATATCTTTCAATATATAAACTTCAAAAAGAAACATTACATGCAGAAAGTATTCAAGTTCGGCCTTTATTCTTTGTTGGTTTAGCTGGTACTGGTAAAACAACTTTTGCTATTTCTTTAGCAGAATCATTAGGAAGGGTTCTTATTCGTATTCCCTTTGGAGGTTTAGCATCTGCTGCAGATTTACGTGGACAATCAAAAACATCACCAGAATCTCAACCTGGTGTAATTATGAAAGCTTTAAAGGATGCAAAAGTTAAAAACCCAGTTATTTTATTAGATGAACTTGATCGTGTTACTCCAGAAGCACGATCTGCAGTTATGGGTGTTTTACTTGAATTATTGGATCCAAATCAGAATATGCATTTTACCGATTATTTCATCGATTATCCGTTTGATCTTTCTAACGTATTATTTGTTGCAACAGCAAACAATACAACAAATATTGCACCGCCTGTTTTAGATCGTTTAGAACTTATTCAAATGCCATCGTATACTGATGAAGAAAAAATGCATATTGGAAAACATTATATTTTGCCAAAATATATAAAAGAAGCAGGACTTATGCCAAATCAACTTACTGTTGATGATAATTTGTGGCCAATATTGGTTCGACCCCTTGGATTTGAACCAGGTATCCGTAGTTTAGAGAGATTGGTAGAAACTATTGTGCGAAAAGTTGCTTATAAAGTTGTTGCAGGCCAAGGAAACCAATTCTTTATTAACGAAAGTAATATTAAGGATTTTAAATAATTAACTACCTACCTGATCTTCCATTGCTTTCAGTCTTGAATAATAGTCTGGGATTTCTTTCAAATGCGCCCATGCAATTTTACCTGTTATTGTCATATCATCATTCGTAACATTTGTTTGTGGATCGTGGGAACCATGTTCAAGCTCTACTTCCAAACCCATACGAAATTGCTCTAAATCATATACCTGCCAATTAATTCCGATTGAATCCCCAACTTGCTTTGCTTCCTCTGAAGAAATTTGTTTAAGTACCATAATAATTTAAGAAGTTATAACAATTTTATCTTAGTCCTCTTTATTGAAGAAAACAATACATAGCAGTTTAGAATAATGTGGCAGTAAATCCTTTCGATCTTTTGACTTTCATATCTTTATTTAGAAGCAAATATTCAAACTGAAACTCTTTTTGGAAATATTCTGCTGGAACTAAAAACAATGCTGTTGCTAATGCGTCAGAGAGTGTAGCTGAATCTGCCATAACCCAACTTGCAATAATTTCTGTCGTGGAAGTTAACGAATCTGGATCAATTATATGATGATAATTACCCCATGATCTTCTATTACTGCCAGAACTGCACATAGATCCATTAACCATTTCCACTGAACCTATTACTTTTGAACTGTCCAATGGATGTTCGAGACCTACAGTTATTGGTACACCATTCCCAACATAACTTACATCTCCGCTGCCATTCACTAAAAACTTTTTTATTTTTTTTGAAAGTAGTATGAGTTTTATTTTTTCCACAAAATAGCCCTTTCCTAACGCACCAAAATCAAATAAAGATGGCGTGTGCAATTTTATAGTTTTATCATTAATAATTGTTACTGCTTTGTCTAAATCTGTTACTGGGTGAACTGTGCCTTTTTCTACTAATGAATACGTTTTATCATATCCTAAATCTTCAAGCACTGTTCCAACAAGAGGTGTAAATTTTTTAAAAGAAAGATGATACAACTTTACATATATGCGAAGCATTTTAACAAAATCTGTAGGTACGGACACTATGCCTGTTTTATTTGAAATTTGTGAAACTAGCGATGAATCTTTAAATCGTGAATAAGTATTATCAAACTCTTTTGAAGCAGAAATAATTTCTTCTTGAAGTGATTGCAATAACTGTTTATCAATAGAATCCCAAATGGATACCGACCACTCGGTACCCATGGATTCATAATTAAATGAAAAAGTTTTCATGACTTATGCTGAAGCTTCTGTTTTTACTTTTTCGAGTGCATCCATAAATCCTTTTGGAGTTAATGATGAACCATTTACAACAGTTAAGTCAATTTCATCAATAGATTTTCCAACAACTTCTTCTGTAAACCCTTCAGAAAAAAGTCCTTGCATTTTTTTACTTGTTTCATGTGTTGCTTTTCCAACAAATTCTGCGTCCACTACCACTCCGTCTGCCAAAGTAATAACAATATTAACTTCTTCTTCTTGAGCAGGTGATGTGTAGTTACCTGTTGCTTCGTATGTTCCATCTTCATATTCACTTGCATCCATAGTAGATTCATCAGAGCTAACCATATCGCTTGTAGCAGGATTACTTTCTGAAGTTGCTGCAGGTACAGATTCTGTAACTACTACATTTGTAT
This sequence comes from uncultured Gammaproteobacteria bacterium, assembly GCA_964610165.1. Taxonomy (GTDB): domain Bacteria; phylum Patescibacteriota; class Microgenomatia; order UBA1406; family GWC2-37-13; genus MFZZ01. The sequence goes on along the minus strand of CAZSUZ010000006.1, from coordinate 20,805 downwards.
CTGTAGCTGTTTCTGTATTAGTATCAGATTTATTAAACTGCATAACGGCAACTGCAATAATTGCAAGAACAAGAATTCCTATACCTATTTGTTTTGGATTCATATATATCTATTAATTAATAATAAAAATTTACTGTATAAATTTTCGCTGAAAAAAAGCTGAATAATCCTAAGTTTATTAAATCTGTATAATGGTACTAAAAGTCGTATAAATAAACAATATATGTTCCAAGATCTTACAAAATATATAAATTTTAAAAATTCTTTATTCCAATTCAGTTTATTTCTCTGCATATTTGGCATAACGGCAATTACGGATTTACTGCTTCCAACTACAAATCCTGCTGAACGTATGGAGTATATTTTTAAACTTTTTTTAACATTTATAACAGGGGGTGTGGTGTACTTTATGATTCGTTATGGATTTGGTTTAACAATTACAAATCCTAGTAATTTTTTAGTTTCTACATGGATCGTATATCTGCTTATACATCCAACTAATATTGTTTGGTATTTCCCTCTATCCGTAATTATGATTGCTGTCGGAAAACTATTATTTAGAAGAATGAAACAGCCAATTTTTAACCCTGCAGCTTTTGCAATTACGCTAACTTATATTCTTTCAAAAATAGTTAATCTTATAAATCCCAATGTAGATACCTTACTTGTTTCTTGGTGGGGAGCAGATATGTTTCAAAATATTACAAAAGATATTGCAATAGTAAATGTTGTTATCCCAGTTGTATTTTTGCTCTTGTTTCTCTACTTTGCAAATTCATTCAAAAAAGCGAATTATATTTTTGCTTTTTTGATATCATACTTAGCTAGTACTTTTATATATTTGTATCTCACTGCTTCAGTTGATAGTGCAATCAATTTTGTTTCGCTAGCATTATTTAATTCAACGGCATTTTGTGCCTTAGTGATGATTCCAGAACCAAAAACATCTCCGAATTTCCCAAAACAACAAATAATTGCTGGGATTATTTCCGGATTAGGATTGCTTGTGTTTAATACTATTCTTTCTGCATATCCAATTGACCCTCTCATTAATACTGTTCTTCTTGCAAATATAATAACGCTCTATTTTAAAATCTCTGCGCAAAAACCTAAAACTCCAGTTGCACCACTTCAACCAACACCAGCTATTCAGCCTCAAATGCCCGTGAATCAAAATATTCAGAATATTGCATAAATGTACCGATCTATGTGATTAATGTATAATTAATTCTATGTCAGGATTGAAACGTAAGCTCGCTCGAGCAATACAATTTGTTAAAGGGATTAATAAAGAATATCTGAAACAAAAGTGGATACAGATAAAAAATATAAAAAAAAAAGATATCATTCATTTGATTAAAATACATCGTAAAAAAATTCTCTTTGCTTTCTTAGCATTTGTTGGTGTAATGGTTGCCATTCCCATTTTTACCTATTTTTATTTTGCTCGAGATCTTCGTAGTAAAGAAACTATTATTAATAAAAAAAATGAAGGAGTTGTACTTTTGGATAGAAATGACAAACCTTTCTTTACGCTATTTGATGCAACCACTAAAAATCCAGTTGCTATTAATGAACTACCTAAGTTAACAACACAAGCATTTGTAGCTGTAGAAGATAAAGATTTTTATAAACACCCAGGATTTTCTATAACTGGTTTTTTACGAGCAGTTCGCGAAAATATTTTGTCAGAATCTTATTCTCAAGGAGGTTCTACTATTTCCCAACAACTTATAAAAACAACAATTCTTACGCCAGATAAAAAGCTTCTTCGAAAATACCAAGAACTTGTGTTAGCTATAGAACTCGAAAGAAAATATTCAAAAGATGATATTTTAGAAATGTATATTAATAGTATTTATTATGGTGAAGGAGCATTTGGTATTCAAGATGCATCACGTCGATATTTTTCAAAAGATGCTAAAAACTTAACTTTGGCAGAAAGTGCATTGCTTGCAGGTGTTATTAGTTCTCCTTCTTATTTATCTCCTATTTCCGGCGATCTTGTTGCTGCACTAGAACGAAAAGATCTTATTCTAAAACTAATGCAAGATCAAGGTTATATTACCGAAAATCAAAAAGTTGCAGCTCAAAAACAAAAAATAGTAATAAATCCAACAGAAGGTGATATTAATTCGGAAGCTGTTCATTTTGCTCTAATGGTGCAGGATTTTCTTATAGAAGAATATGGCGAGCAAACGGTTGCTAACTCTGGATTTGTTGTAAAAACAACAATTGATTTAGATTTGCAAAAAAAAGCTCAAGAATCTGTTGCAGCACAAGTAGAACGATTAAAGACTTCATTAGTTTCTAATGGTGCAGCAGTAGCTATAGATCCAAAAACGGGAGAAATTTTAGCTTTAGTTGGAAGTCATGATTATGCAGATGATAAAAATGGTCGTATTAATATGGCGGTTCGCCCAAGGCAACCAGGATCTTCTTTTAAACCTATTGTATATGCGAAAGCATTAGAAGATAGAAAAATAACTGCATCCACTCAACTGGCAGATGAACCAGTAAAGTTTGGTACTTATGAACCAAAAAATTATGATAATCGCTTCCGTGGTAAAGTTTTAACCAGATATGCTTTGGCTAATTCTTTAAATATTCCTGCAGTTCATGTATTAAATATGATTGGTGTTCGAAGCGGTATTGCTCAAGCAAAAGAAATGGGTATTACGACACTTTCCAACAATACAGATTATGGTCTTGCTTTAGTTTTAGGTGCAGCAGAAATTCCTCTTATGGAAATGACAAATGCGTATGCAGTTTTTGCAGATCAAGGTACTTGGCATAAAAACCAAATTTTCTTAGAAATTCGTGATAAAAATGGCAATGTTATTTTAGAACCGAAAGAAGAAAGCAAAGATGTACTTGCTCCTTCTGTTGCATTTATTATTTCTCATATTCTGTCAGATAACCAAGCTCGACAAGATACATTTGGTGGGAGTTTAACCATTTCTCGAAAAGCTGCAGTTAAAACTGGTACAACAAATGACTATCGAGATTCCTTAACAATTGGATATACACCAGAAGTTGTTGTCGGTGTTTGGATTGGAAATAACGATAATACTCCTATGAATAGTGTTGCAGGTTCTGGTGGAGCAGGACCTATTTGGAGACAAATTATGGAAGCATATTTAGCTGGTAAACCAACTTCTGATTTTCAAAAACCAGCTACTGTTATTGATGAAACTGTTTGTCGTGAAGATGGACTTAAAATAGATAAAGAACCAGCAACTTCTTCTGCATTTTTGGAATATTTCTTAAGAGGAACTGCACCAACAAAACCATGTGGCATTATTCCAACACCAACGCCAACAAAAACAGAAGATGAAAAGAAAAAGGAAGAAGAAGATCGTAAAAAACGTGAAGAAGAAGAGAAAAAAAAGAATGAGACACCAACGCCTCAACCAACAGCAACTAGTGTGCCTGCCACACCAACAAGTATTATTAACTTAACACCTACTGTTACGCCAACAAGTGGCCCTACAAACACACCAGGTGCACCGACTGCAACACCTACAAGTATTGTACCTACTTTGTAAAAAACACATATCTATTTATATTGTATTTAGTTGTGTGGCGTCCCGCTCAGCGGGACGCCACACTCTAGAGAATTATAGGAAGTTAAAACTACTTAGGGATTAGGTGGATTGAACTCATTTTCCTTCCAACGATTCTGTCGTTTTATGTGAGGAATTGATTCTTCCCTAATATACGACTTCATCCCGAGATCCGCCACATTTGAACTGTAGAATGGATGAGTAAATTCTGGCCGGTTCCGAAACTCCTTCAGGATATCTACTATGCTACGATCTGATGCTCCTAGAATATCACTGATATCAAAAGTCAACGAGTCATGAGTTTCAACAACCCCAATGCGATAATCCAGAACTCCCACCTTTTTCCGCGCAAGTGCTTGCTCAATAAGGGTTGCACTTAGAACTCTACCAATTTTCATGTAAATCTTATTGGTAAGTTTTTCAGCGTTCTCATTCAGCTTCTGAATGTCGCGGCGAACATCAACTACTACTGTTCCAATTTGTCTTAACAAGATTGTTAAATCAACAATCTCGTTAAGGATCGCTAGTGGATCAGTAAAAGAAAGCTCCTCTAATATGCTAGATTTCTCTGATTCCTCTACATGCATGATAAGCAATGTAGCCTTTCTGGTTGTGGTTACAGAAGCTACAGCTTCTTGGATCCACATATCCATAAAGTCTTGCCCAACTTCTTGGACAACCATTGCTTTCAGTTCAGTAATTCGTGCTGATACAAGTTGTGCATCAGCATTAACCAGAGCGATAGCTTCATTTGCATATCGCACCATCAGCCTTTGATCAACAATTTGATTCAAAGTTTCAAGCACCTTAGTACCTAATAGACTATAGTTCACGATAATCCTCCCATAGGATTGTGTAGTGAGAGCGATTAGTTAGCAACTTTTGCTAGCCAGTTCCTCCTCTCATTGGAATTGGCATACTAATTACTTATAATTAATAATTACTATGCCATTCCCAAAACAATCCTTTGTAAAAGTACAAGGTAATATTATAGGATAAAATGGGCGATTTAACAAGCTAATGTAACTTCTTTTGGTTTTCCATCATCTCTACAAATTTTTTCATCCTTCTTTCACGAGTTTCTGGCTTTTTTGCGGTATGAAGTTGAAACGCAATTGCAAATTTATTTGTTTTATTTAATGTATTGAAGAATTCTTTTGCTTTTTTATTTTTACTTACTTCTGTAATAAAGTCTTCTGGCACTTGCATGTTTGTTGGTGAATCGTATGCCTGTTGCCATCTTCCATCTGCTTTGGCCCGTTCTACTTCTTGTAAACCAGACTCTTTCATTCTTCCTTCTTTTGTTAATCGTTCTATGTGACCAATATTAATTTTTGACCAGATACTTTTTGGTCGTCGTGGAGTAAATTTTTGAATATATGATGTTTCGTCTAGTTTATTTACTAAACTATCTATCCAGCCATAACATAATGATTCTTCCACAGCTTCTGCATATGTAATAGATTCAACGCCAGAACCTTTTTTAAATAATTGCAACCAAATACCATCACTTTTGTCATGATTTTTTTCAAGCCAAAAAGAAAATTCTTTCTGACTTTTAAACGAAAGAATTGGTATACCGTTTTTTTCCATTGTTACCAAGGAAATAACTTTTTTTCATTAAGGGATTTATATACCATTCCTGCTAAAATGCCACCTACTACTGGACCTATTAAATATAACGTTATATTTAAAAAGTGTGGCCCAAAATTTACAAAATCATACAATAATGGACTTACACCGACGGCTGGATTAAATGCTCCCCCAGAAATTGGTCCACCAACATATGCAATTGCTAGCAATGTAAAACCAATTGCTATGCCGAAGTAATTATTTCCTTTTGTTTTGTCTGTTGCCGCAACATGGAGAACAACACTACAAAGTAAAAACGTTAGAACAGCTTCTATAAGAAATGCTGCCGCGATATCTGCATCAAGTGCTGGTGAAGGTAAAAATTTTGTACCATCAATAACGTTAAAAAAGGCAGCTGCAATAATACCTGCTAACATTTGTACCACTATATATTTCATTGCAACTATTGCTTCAATTTTATTTGCAATCCAAAGTGCAATAGTTACAGCAGGGTTATAATGTGCGCCAGAAATATAACCACCCATATATACAAGTGCTACAAGAACAACACCGATAGCCATTGGATTACCTGTAAAGGAGACAACTAATACAAGAAAGAACGTACCAATAAATTCCATTAATAATTTTTGAGACATAGTATTGAGAGTACTGATAATATATTTAATTATACAGTACTTAAAAGCAGCTTATATCTTGGTAGAATGCTTAGGTACAGCCGCATTGCCAACCATTATTGCTTGTTGAATTTGAGCAGATAAATCATTGACTGCTCCTGGTCCATGAGGAATAAGAATTGTATTATTCTGCGAAGATTGACCAATTTCTTTTAATGTATCCAAGTATTGTGTTAATAAAACTAAATTCATAACTTCTTGTGCTGTAGAACCATTAATTCTATTTTTAAATTCATCAACAGAAGCACCAAGTCCTTCTATAATTGCTTTACGTTGGTCTGCAATACCTTTACCTTGTAAGGCTTTTGATTCTGCATCTGCTTGTGCACCTTTTACTTTCAAAATGCGTTCAGCTTCTCCTTTTTCTGTTGCTGCCATTCTCATTCTTTCTGCAGCATTAATTTCATTCATTGCTTCTTTTACCTTTGGATCTGGCTCTATATCTGTAACAAGTACATTAACAATATCAAAACCAAAGTTTCCCATAGTTTCACTCAATTCGTTTTTTACAGCCATTGCAATATCATCTTTTTTTATAAAAAGATCATCCAGTTTTATGGAAGGAACTTTTGCACGAACCACATCAAACACATATGCATTAATCTGTGTTACTGGATCCTGCAGTTTATAAAAGGCTTCATAAATTTTTTCTTCGCGAACCATGTATTGAACAGAAATAAGTACATGAACAAAGACATTATCATGAGTTTTAGTTTCGGCCTTAACGTCTAACTGTTGTACACGAAGACTTAGTCTGCCTGCAATATGTTGAAAATATGGGATTTTAAAATGAAGACCTGGCTTTGCAATAAATGTAAATTTTCCAAATGTTTCTACTATTGCTACTGTTTGTTGTCCAACAGTAAAAAGTCCTTGAAAAAAAGTTATAACAGCAAAAATTATGAGTGGTATTAAGAATATTTCCATAAGAATATTATAGCACTGAAAATTAAGTTATAAATCAATATTATCCTTATGACATATTACTTAATACTGCTGCTGCAATCATGTAACATCCAAATGCTGCTATTGCTTGAATTACTATTTTTTTAAGAATCCATTTTTTTTCTGTTCCACCAAATATAACAGCACTTACTTGTGCTGGTACTACAAATCCTATCCAAAAGAATCCCGCCATACCATATGGATTCCATCCAGGTAAGTTAGTAACAAATATTGCAAGCACAAATGTTGTAACTACTGTTACAAATAGTTGGAGGGCATAATAAGGACCCATTTCACTCATCATTTTTTGTTGAACTTCTTTTGATAATTTATCAAAGCCATGAATCTTTCCCCATAATGTTCCGAATAAAGGTCCATACCAAATAAAACCAAAAATAAACTGAAGTACAACTGCTACTAAAATTGCTATGTAATTTAATTCCATACAGATATTATCAATTAGTAATAATTACATATTATGATGAAGAATATTTTTTTGCAATGCAAAGAAGAGCTTTATTGAATGATATATAAACAGAATTTATTCAACATCTTCAATTGCTGGTGGCGGTGCTTTGGAAAATTCCTGTAAGTAAGATTGTAATGCATTAAGATTCTGAAGTACTTCCAGGTTTGCCATTGCTTTTAATTCTCCCTGACTATGGTACCAGGCACCTAACTGGCTTACTGTCATAGCTTTTATAAAACGGGTATCAAAATTAGAAAGTAGCGCTGCAATATTAAAATTATGATATGGTATACCTTCACGGTTAGCAATATTTTTGTTTGCATCTTCGCGAGTTGGATCCGGATTTTCCAACCCCCAGTTTTTATTAAAATGGCTAAACTGATCTTTTAATCCTTTCCCAAATCTCATTACAATATTATGTGCATGCATACCACCTATATCATCAATAAACATATAATATTCTCTTGGATCATTTCGAGCTAGTATTTTTAGAATTAGTGCAGTATCTTTTAGTGCACCAGTAAGTTCACCATTATTTCCCGCTATTCTATCTCTTAAAATATCACCAGCTGTTAGTTGTTCTCCATTATCCCACCTTACCAATATATCATTTACTACTTTATCTAAAGGTTGTACAGTCATTCCTTCATCAACTCTACCTGGTTCTATTAAATTAGTTACACTAACTGCTTTTTCTGTTGTTATTTCTAATATAGATTGTGCGTGATTAAATCCTGTAAACGATGATTCTAATAATACTTTTGCATCTAAAGAAAAATCTGTACGTCCTTGTATTTGTTCTTGAACTGATTCTATAAAATTCCAACGGTCTTTATCATATCCTGAATCAAAACTTGTCATATTGTCAAGAATTCTTGTTAGTGTAAATCCTTTTTCTCCTAAATCCTGGAATAACTCATTAAATGTTAAATTATTACTTGCTTCAACATCAGAACTGCGAGGAGTGTATGTAATCTGTAACTCTGGATTACGTTCTTTTGCTTTTACTACTGCTTCCTGTATTAACTGTAAAAAGGAAATTCGTTCGGAATTTGGTTCATGCATGTGTGGTTCCTCAGGATATTTTTTTTCGTACTTTTCTTTAGCTATAGATAATGCCTGATTTATTGCAGTATCTAGCAATGGTTCGTTGTCTAATATCTTTGCTGCTTGTTCAGGAATTGCTTTATCGGCTGTTGCAATAAATTCTGGTACTTGCTGGGCTAAATTTTGTACTGCTTGCACAGCTGGTGCTGCTGCAACTACCCCAGCTGCTATTGCTGTTCTCTTCATAAATTGTCTTCTGGACATTTGTTGATCTAGTAATTTTTTATCTTGAGGTAGTAAATCGTATGGAGAATTTATTGGTTCTTTTGTAGTTGGAAAAAATCTTTGTAACAAATTTCTAAAGAAACCCTTAGATTCAGTCTTTGGTTGAGTGTGTGCTTCTGTTGTATGAACTTGCGATAATGTTTGTTCAACAGGTACATTTGAAGGTGGCTCATCTTGTTGAATAAGTTGTTCTACTTTAAGAGGGGTTACATTATTTTCAACTGTAGCTGGTGCTTTTGGTTCTGGCTCGGGCTGAGATTGAAATAGTTCCGAATTCTGAGATTTTGATAAAGAATCTTGTGGAATTTCTGCTCCTTCACTCATGTGTACATTGTAAAAAATTATCTCGGGTATTTCAATGGAAATACTGTTGCTCGCGGTAGTGCGGAGAGGGCGAGATTCGAACTCGCGGTTCCTTGCGGAACAGTAGTTTTCAAGACTACCGCACTAGGCCACTATGCGACCTCTCCAAGTTTGATATTATACTGGAGGCGCGTGCCGGAATCGGACCGGCGCATAGCTGTTTTGCAGACAGCCGTGTTTCCACTTCACCAACGCGCCAACAATGACTTATATTTTACCTTATTACGCTTAATTGTGCTATTCAAGATAATTTCTTTATATATAGCTCTTTTTAGTGCTTTCAGGTACAATACCAATATGCAAAAAGTAACTGTACAGTCTCCTGCAAATATTGCATTTATCAAATACTGGGGACAGACGAAACACAATTTATACATTCCACGAAATAATAATATTTCTATGACATTAAGTGGTTGTATAACTACAACAACACTGGAAAAATCTACAACTCTAGCAGAAGATAGAATTGAAATTAAAACTGAACAAGGTGATTACGAATTACTTTCAAAAAAAACAGAGAAAGGTAAAAAAGCGTATGAACAAATTGAACGTATAAGAAATGTATCTAAGTCTACTGATAAAGTATTAATAAAATCTCAGAATTCATTTCCGTCAGACGCAGGTATAGCTTCATCAGCATCTGGTTTTTCCGCATTAACTGGTGTTCTGCTGTTGGCATTTAATCAAAAACATCTATTTGAAGATAAAAAAGAACTCTCAAGACAAGTTCGATTAAATGGTTCAGCTTCTGCTGCCCGTTCTGTATATGGAGGATATGTTGAATTACTTGCGGGTAATACTCATGAAGAAGCTTACGCAATTCAGCTTGCCGATGAAAATTATTGGGATTTAGTTGATATTATCGCAGTTGTAAACACAGATAAGAAAAAGTCATCTTCCTCTGTTGGACATGCTGTTGCAGATACAAGCCCCTATTTTGAAACAAGACTTTTAGAAATGCTACCCCGAATTGATCAAACAAAAAAAGCAATAATTAACAAAAATCTAACTATACTTGGACCTCTCATTGAAGCAGATTGTATTTCTATGCATACTGTTATGATGACTTCTAAACCTCCACTTTTTTATTGGGATCCAGGCACAATTGCTATTATAAAAGATGTAATACAAATGAGAGAAAAAGAAAACATTCAAGCTTATTTTACAATTGATGCTGGTGCAAATGTACATATTATTTGTGAGAAAAAAAATTCGGAAAAGGTGACGATGGAACTTAAAAAAAATCCTTTTATTATATCTACAATTTATAATGAACCTGGAGAAGGAACTAAGCAAATTGATAATCATTTATTTTAATTATGGAAGTTATATTACTTAAACTTGGTGGCTCACTTATAACAGATAAAACTACACCTTATACTGCAAGGCCAGAAATTATCCAGCTTGTTATTGCTGAAATTAAAAGGGCACTTGAAGGAAATCCAAATTTAAAACTTATTATCGGTCATGGTGCAGGTTCTTTTGCCCATCAATCTGCAAAAAAATATAATACTCTCAATGGAATCCATACAAAAGAAGAACAACTTGGTGCAACAATTGTTCATTATGATGTTACGCAACTAAACACACTTTTTATAAAGGAATGCATTAAACAAGAACTACCTGTATTTTCTTTACAAGCTTCTGCATTTATTTTTGCAGAAAATAAAAACCTTAAAAACATTGATATTAATATTATTTTAGAATTATTCAAAAATAATATTATTCCTTGTGTATGTGGTGATGTTATTATTGATTCAAAAATAGGTGCAACAATTTTTTCTACAGACAAAATATTTACATTACTTGTAGAAAAACTTCTCAATGAAAAAATTTCTATTAAACAAATTATTCATGCAGGAGATTATGATGGTGTATTAGATAAAAATAACCACGTTATACAAAATATCTCTCCAGGAACAATAAAACATTTCCAGGAATCAATTGGAACTTCTACAACTGTTGATGTAACTGGTGGTATGCTTCAAAAAGTTACTGAATCGATTTACCTTGCTGAAAAAGACATAAAAACTCTTATTTTAAGAGGTAATCAAAAGGGAAATATATTGGCTGCTCTTACAAATAAGGTAGTTACAGGTACAACAATTTCTCAATAAATTTTATGGCTTCATAACAGGGCTATTATGTCACACTCTTCAGTAACTTCAATATCGCTTGACAAACATTCTTCAAGTCAATTATTCTAAATATTATTATTAATTTTTGTAAATTATAATGGCAAAAAAAGCTACAAAAGCTGCAAAGGCAACAAAAGCCCCTAAAGCAAAATCATATAATCCTCATGACAGTTTGATTATTCAAATTGGTGTTATTGTTATAATCGTATCTGGTATTGCACTATTTGCATACGCATACGCACAGTACGCAATTAAATAATTACTCTAACTAGTGACTGAAACGGTTCAAAAAGAAACCTCTGCAGGTGGAATTGTTTTTAAAAAAAATAATTCTGGTTTTTTGTGGCTTATTATTCAACATAGTAAAGCAAAACATTGGGGATTTCCTAAAGGTCATATCGGTGACAAAATTCCCAATGAAAAAATGGAGGAAGCTGCACTTCGTGAAGTTCAAGAAGAAGGTGGAATTGCAGCTCAAATTATTTCTCATGATCCATTTGTAACTAATTATTCGTATTCACTTCATAATACTCCTCGCAATAAAACTGTCTTTTATTTTTTAATGGAATATGTTTCTGGAAACTTAGAAGATCATGACTGGGAAGTAGAAGAGGCATTATTTGTACCTGAACATCAAGTAATCGAAATGCTAACATATCCAACGGATTTACAAGCATTTATGAAAGCAAGAGAGATGCTAGATTTAAGAATAAAGTGAGCGGTGGAAGGGACTCGAACCCTCGACCTTCTCCTTGGCAAGGAGACATTCTACCAACTGAACTACCACCGCATGTGGTGCCAAGAGCGTGAGTCGAACACGCATCTGAGGTTTTTCAGACCCCCGCCGTGACCACCTTGGCTATCTTGGCATATGGTCAAGCTGTATTATATCGAGTTTATCACATCTTTGCTAGTCCTATGTTGTGTGCGTCTGGATGGATTCGAACCATCGACCCCTACTTTATAAGAGTAGTGCTACTACCACTGAGCTACAGACGCATAAAAAAATATTATATCGTATTATATCAATATTGCATGAATATTTATCCCATTAAAAATAGGTAAAGAATTATTACATTTTAAATAAAATAGCTATACATTATTCTGCTTGCATCATTGTATCTGTCTCGTTTACTTCTTCTTGCATTATTTGAGTATCGGTTTGCATTTTTTCTTGAGATTCTTTTAATTGCATAAATCCTTCAGAAATCATTTTATTTAAATACATTTGTTGTCTATATAAATAAAATTCTCCAAGAACTAACAGTACAAAACCTACTACCATAATAGCAATGACCATTGTTAAATTTTTTTTAATATAGTCTACTAATTGGTTATTCATAGTATCACCTCCATTTCTGATTTCAAATTTATTATTTATTACTATGTATAACATAATGTAAGCTCTATATTCAAGGTAGAGTGTTTTTAAAAGCAGAAAGGCACCCTTTCTGCACGAATCCGCGACTGCGGTCTCGAACAAAAAGAGTGCCCATATAAACTAATTCGTATCTTGGGTTGAAGTCTCTACACCATAGAATCGCCGCATTGGCTTGCTATGGCGTTGGCGTTGCCGCTCAACTTCTTCCGAAATATCTTGACGATAAAGGACGGACCAGATATTCAACCCTTCTCCCAGTTTCCGTAGAAACTTGCATGAAAGAAGTGACCAACCTGACAGTTCCTGCTTTTCAAGTTTTTCTGGAATATTCGTTGGTCGTGTTGGACTTACAATTATGTCTCTCTGATGCCGAACGTTACCCATTTTTCAGTTCCTTTCAGACAAAAGATACGAGCACAATCATCGATACTATAAAAAAATTAGAAAACTCCAATCTAGTTTTTTATAGTTAGGAAGAATTATATACGATTTACATGAAAATCAAAATACTGTAATTATTAGTATCAATATTCTGGCTGTAGTGCTTGTTTTTAAGTACAAATTTTATTACTATAAAATATAGATGAGACAATTTATTTCATTATTACTATGCTTTCTTTTTGTAACTTGGTTTTTTACACCTGTTTATGCAGATGGAACCTATAGTGGTATCGGTACAGGTGATGGCGCTGATGGTAGTAATGATGCAATTAATTTTAGTCAAGGTAGAGTATGGACTATTGATGAATATGGAAAATTTATCTGGATTACACAATTAAGAAATGGTGCAGGTGGCGGAAATCATTGGGCATGGTCAAATAACAGTGGTACAAGTTGGACTCAAGGAAGTGAATCATATCCTTTTTTAACACGTGCTTCTGTTGCATACGATTCTATAAATGATAAATTACATGTTATATGGGCAGCTACAGATTCAAATGATGGAATTATTTATCGAAGATACGGCATTACTCGTGATGGTAGTAATAATATTACCAGTATTCAAAGAGAAGATAGCTCAAACATAAACTTACAACTAGATGTTTCATCTTCTCGTATTCTTGAACAACCAGTTGCCCTTTGGGTAGATGACGGAACTACCAATGGATCATTGGTCGCAATTTGGTCTAAAAATGGGACAAGTCTTTCAGAAATAAGAGCTTCAAAAAGAACGTTATCTTTATCTTCTGCTGATGGTGTAGCTGCCAACTGGGTTTCACTTGATGGATCTGCAGATACATTTTCTACAGATCCACCCGCTGTGGAAGCAGATAAAATTTATGGTGCAACCACTTCTACAGGAGCACAAGCTTCTGCAATAATTCGTGGTGGATCTGGATCTCGTAAAGACGATATCTATATTTTTGTAGCACAAACAAATACCTCAAGTGTTTTAGCTTATCGAGGAGTTTGGAATAGTGTAGATAAAGATTGGAGTGGCGGCTTTCAATCTGCAATTACTGTAGGCGCTATGAATGTTACTTCCGGATACAACCTCAAAGATCAACTTATTACAAAACCTGTATTAGATTCTACAAATGATCGGTTATATGTTGGTTGGGCTCGTTGGAAAACAAATGGAGACGGAGATACTGTCAGTATTGCATATTTAGATAGCTCAGATACAGCATCGGCTACTTTTGATGCATACAGTGCTTTAGGTACACATTCATATGCTCCAACTCTTGATATAGCTTATGATCAAACATTAGGTGATATATATGTATCTTATATTTTATCTACAACAAATGGTGATAATGGAAGTATTCAATACAAAACATTTAATGGTACATCTTTTTCCTCTGCGACTACATTCTATACATCACCTGGTGGATCTGCTGGAGCAAATGGGAGTGCTGATATTCCTATACTCTATGAAAATAGACATAATGACCGATTATTATTTGCGTTTAGAATAAATGGAGCAATACCACCAACAGCTCTTGAGCCACATACTATTGACTGGGGTTATATTACATTAGCTACACCGACATCAACTCCTACACCTACAGCTACACCTCTTCCTACCAATACTCCAGTGCCAACAACTGCTTCTCAGAATAACAGTGGTGGAAGTTCTAGCAATTCTGTAAGTACCACTAACCCACCACAATGTAATAAGTCAAAACCAGGGACAACACCAGATTTATTTCAAATTGATGTGACAAATACAAAAGCTACAATTTATTTTTCTCCTGTTTCTAATAGTGATAATTATTTTGTAGCTTTTGGACTTTCTTCGGGAGATAGTAGATATGGAGCACAACTTAACACTGGCTCATACAAAGGCGTACTTTCTTATGAAATCAATTCGTTATCTCCTTCTACAACTTATTATGTAAGATTAAGAGGTGGAAATGGATGTATGCCCGGAGATTGGGGAAATGAAATGAAATTTACTACATCAACTGGTAATAATAGTATAACTTTTTATAAAAATTTACTTTCAAGGATAACAAGTATTATTCCTCGAACAACTTCAACACTTCAACAAATTGTTCCCACAAATACTTCAACAAAAATAAATAAAAAGGGAAATATGTGTACACATGAAGTTGTAAGTGGGGATACTCTTTGGTCTATTGCAGCAAATGAATTAGGTGGAGGTTATTTATTTCAACAATTAATTGATCAAAACAAAGATACATATCCAAATCTTTCTCCAAATACTCTTCTTCAGATAGGATGGAAACTAAAATATAAATGCTGAGTGTGGACCTGGCCAGAATCGAACTGGCGATAGCGCAATGCGAATGCACTGGTATACCACTTACCTACAGGCCCATTGCTAACATAAGTAGAAGTATTATACCAACTACAATGCGATACCAGCCAAATAACGCGAGAGAATTTTTCTGAAGATATCCAATGAGCCATTTAACTCCAATATAAGCACTAATAAATGCAACAATTGAACCAATAATAAGAGTTGGGATTGCATCTGAATTTGCAGTTAAAACATCTTGCATTTCGTATAAATCAAATAAAGATGCTGCAAAAATTGTGGGAACAGAAACTAAGAATGAATACTTAGCTGCCTCATCTCGTTTAAACTTCATAAAAAGCATACCGACAATAACAGATCCAGAACGAGAAACTCCTGGTATAACTGCAAGAGCTTGAATTAAACCAATAAGTAATGAGTCTTTTATTGTTAACCTTGATAAAGATTTATCTGGAATCAACTTTTTATCTTGAATTAATTTTTCAACAATCAAAAATACAATACCAATAAATATAAATACAACTGTTGTAAATCCGGTGCTTTCAAAAAATAATCCTTTAATTACTTTATATAATCCGAAACCAATAATGGCAGTCGGAAAAAAAGTTGCAATAATATTAATCATCATTGCTCGATTTGTAAAAAAATCTTTCCAGTAGAGTAAAACGACAGCTAAAATAGCTCCTGCTTGAATAACTACTAAAAATAATTTAACAAAATCTGTTTGTACAATTCCTAATAACTGGCTTGTCCAGATTAGATGGAATGTAGAAGAAATTGGAAGAAACTCTGTAATTCCTTCAACTATACCTAGAATAATAGTTTGAATGATGTTCATACGATTCCTTTAGTATAATATGAAGTAATGAAAATCGCATTAGTCCATGATCAACTGCAAGAATTTGGTGGAGCGGAACGAGTTTTGGTCGCTCTTAAACAAATTTACCCCGAAGCAGACGTTTTTACTTCTTTTTATAATCCAGATACATTAGGCATTCATGCACATCATTTTAAAGGTTGGAATATTATTACTTCCTGGGGAGATAAAATTGGACTTTTTAAAAAATTGTATTCCCCTCTTCGTTTTTTAACACCATATATTTGGGAACCTTTTAATTTTAATGACTATGATTTGGTAATCTCTTCTTCTGGATCGTATATGTGTAAAGGAATCATAACAAAACCTAAAACAAAACATATTTGTTATTTGCATCATCCGCCAAGATATTTATATTACTATGAAACAGCAAGAGAATGGCAAAAGCATAAATTAATTGAAATATATGGACATTTTATAAATCATGAACTACGACAATGGGATTATTTATCTTCACAACGGGTTGATTATTTTATAGCAAATTCTGAAGAAACAAAAAAACGTATTACTAAATATTATCGTCGCGATTCTGACATAATATATCCTCCAGTTACTATTCCAGAAAAAGCGATAAATAATTCAACAGGTGATTATTACATTACAACTTCACGCCTTGCTCGTGCAAAACATATTGATGTACTTATTAAGGCTGCAAATAAAGCAAAGTTTAAATTAAAAATTATTGGTTCTGGTCGTGATGCAGAAAACCTTAAAACAATGGCTGGTCCAACTATTGAATTTTTATCAAAAGTTACAGATTCAGAATTTGAAAATTTATATAAAAATGCAAAAGGATATTTATTTGCATCAGTTGATGAAGAGTTTGGTATTGCACCAGTAGAAGCCATGGGTTATGGCATTCCAGTTATTGCGTATGCTTCTGGTGGATTACTGGAAATTGTAAAGAACGGTAAAAATGGTTATTTATATTCTGAATTACATGAAGATTCTTTACTCGAAAAAATTAAAACGTTCGAAAATCTTTCAGAAAAAGAAATACAAGAAATGAGAAAAGCTGCGAGAACTTCTGCAGAGCAATATTCGTTTGAAAACTTTAAAAAACAAATTACTTCTTACGTTGATAAGGTAACAAAATAATATGCCCGAACTTCCAGAAATCGAATCAATTCGTATGTATTTAAGACAACATATTGTCGGTAAAACACTTCAAAAAGTAGAAATTATTGCTCCTAAAATGTTTATTGGTGATGAAAAGCTCATCATTCATAAAAAAGTTACTGATGTATTAAGAAGTGGCAAAATTGTAACTATTCAGTTTGAAAATAACATGTATGCCAGTTTACATTTAAAATTATCTGGTCAAATTTTATACGCATTTGATAAAAATAAAGCAGTTTTCAAAAACACAATTCCTCGTGCTGATAGTAATACTATGCCAGCAAAAACAACTAAAGTAATTCTCTATTTTTCTGATAATTCTGCACTCTACTTTAACGATATGAGAATGTTTGGTTGGATGAAAGTTAGTAACAAACCGGAAGTAATTAAAGGTATAGATGTTCTTTCAACAGATTTTACCTTTGATTATTTTGAAAAAGTACTTTCCAAAACATCTCGTGCAATAAAAATTATTTTAATGGATCAAGATAAAATTGGTGGCATTGGTAATATTTATGCCAATGACGCATTGTTTACAGCTAAAATTCATCCTGCTCGAAAAGCTAATGAATTAACTCATGATGAAGCAAAAACCTTATATAGATCTATATTAGATACTATAAAAGATGGACTTCATTACAAAGGATCTTCTGCAAAAGATGAGTTGTATGTACTTCCAGATGGAGAAAAAGGTGCATATCAGCACCATTTTAAAGCTTATCATAAACACGGAACAGCTTGTGTAAACTGTGGCACAATTATGGAACGAATAGAACTTGGAGGAAGAGGAACTTTTTTCTGCCCAACTTGTCAAAAATAATTATTCATACCTAATAGCTTCAATTGGTGAAAGATCTGCTGCTTTTTTTGCAGGGAATACACCAAAGATAATGCCAATTCCAGAAGAAACACCAAGTGCAAGCAATACTGAATTTAAATCTATATACGCAGGAAACCACTGTTGAATAACAAGTACAATAAGATAAGATAGTATAAGTCCAGAGATTCCGCCAAATAAAGAAAGAATAACTGCTTCAACTAAAAACTGAGAAAGGATATCAAATTTACGGGCTCCAAGTGCACGACGGATACCAATTTCTTTAATACGTTCTGTAACTGTCACATACATAATATTCATAATTCCTATTCCTCCGACTACAAGAGATATTGCTGCAATAGCAATAAGCACCGTATTTACAATGCCAAAAATAGAAGTAATTGTTCCAATTAATTCTTTTTGCTCTACAATAGAAAACTCGTCATCATCAAAATTTTTAAGAAGTGCATCTTGTAATTGTCTTTTAACAAGTGGTATTTTATCTTCAGACTGAGCCTGAACATAAAATGCCATAATACTTTTTGTAGGGTCAAACACATATGCAGTTTTGTATGGCATATAGACAGCATTATCTAAATCTTGACTTGTTAATCCGCCGCCTTTACTTTCTGTAACACCAGAAACTGTAAATGCTTGATTATCTATTTTTACCTGCTTTCCAAGTGCTTTTCGAGATGAACCAAACAATGATTCAGCAAGAGTAGGCCCAATAACAACTATTTTAGAACGTTTATCTACATCTCGACTTGTAAATAACTTTCCATATTCTGCTTTTAAATTAAATACAATAAAAATATCTTCCGAACTAGCATAAAGCTCAACATATTTAGAATCATTTCCTCCAGTTACCGTAAAAGACCTTGTATAGAGTGGTACAACTGTTTTAATTGTACTTATGCGTTGTAATCTTTGATAATCTTCTTCACTAAAGTTAATTCTTCCAAACGCAGGACCACCACTATTAAAACCTTCATCCAAATTTCCAGGCAAAACGGTAATAAGATTACTGCCTAATAATTCAAATTGTTGCTGAATATATTTGCGAAGACCAAGGCCTGCGGCGGTAAGCAAAACAACTGACAATACACCAATTAAAATACCAAGTGATGTAAGGAAGGTTCTTCCTTTGTTTCGAGAAAAATCAAAAAAAGCTGATTTTAATGTAAATAAAAAATACTCCATATTTATTTTTGTAACTCTCCATCGACTATTATAATTTTACGATTTGTTTTTGCGGCAATATCTGGTTCGTGTGTAACTATAAGTACTGTTATATTTTCTTCTTTGTTTAACTCTTTAAGTAATTTCATAATCTCATCGCCAGTTTTTGTATCTAAATTACCTGTTGGTTCGTCTGCCAAAATAAGTTTTGGTGACATAATAAGAGATCTTGCAATAGCTACTCGCTGCTGCTGTCCTCCAGAAATGCGATTTGGATAAGAATTAGCTTTACTAGCGATTCCAAATCTCTCCATAATTTCCATTGCTTTTTTAATAGGATCATAGGATAGTTTTTTCCGAGCATAGACAGTTGGAAGAACAATATTCTCTAGGATTGTCAGTTTATTGATTAAATTAAATTGTTGAAATACAAAGCCGACAAATTCGTTTCGAAGTGTTGAAAGTTCATCATCATTAATTTTCGAAATTTCTTTTCCATCTATAATTATTTCTCCACGACTTGGCTGATCTAAAAGTCCAATTATATGCATGAGTGTAGATTTTCCAGATCCAGATGGGCCAAGAATGGAACTAAATTCCCCCTTTTGAATCGTGAGTGTTATATTTTTTAAAGCAGTAAAAATAACCTCATCATCTATTTGATATTCTTTCCAAATATCTTTCAGCTGTATTATTGGAGTAGCCATACTTAAATTGCAGGTTCGTAAATAACATCACCTACTGTCACACCCTTTGTAACTTCAACTAATCCTTCATATTCATTGTCAGTTTCAACTTCAACCTTTTCTTGTTTACCATTTACTTGTTTAAATACATATTGTTTTTCATCTTCATCAACAATGTATTCAAATGGTACAACTACTACATTTGGAAATTCTTCAAGTGTAAACTCTACATCACCTGTCATACCAAGTCTGTAATTAGAAACTGCCGATGGATTTACTAACATTTTTACTTCATATACAGTTCCTGTTTCATTTGCTATTGGTGTAAATGATATTGAAGAAATTGTTCCATCAAATGTTGCATCTGGAAATGCATCAAGTGTAATTATGCCTTTCATACCTTCTTTTAACTCTACAACTTCTGTCTGGTCTGCAGAAATTGCAAAATATATTGTGTTTGGATTAATTACTTCGTACATATCTGTAATTGATACATTCATACCTGCTGCTTGAGCTCCTACCTTAGTTACAATCCCATCAATTGGCGAATATAAAGAAGCATATTCTTTTGAAATTGTCTGAAGTTCTACATCTAAAACTGAATTATTTAGATCAAGTTGCGATTGATCATACGTTCTTCTTGCTACATTACGAAGTTCTTGTGTTAAACCAAGCGATCCATCACCATTTGTATCATAGTTACCATCAAAATCTAATCGTTCTCGTACATATAAATTCAGGTATTTTTCTATGTTTTTTTGAAGTTGTCTTTGATCTAGTGTTGCAATAGTTTGATATTGATTAACCGTATCCCCAACTTTTACGCCAACCCATGCAAGTCTTCCGCCAGATTGAAAATGTAACGATACTTTTTCTTCTGCATCTATTTTCCCAGATAACGCAAGTACATTCTTAAGAGTTTCACGTTTAACTGTATA
>CAZSUZ010000005.1:0-57760 GCA_964610165.1 uncultured Gammaproteobacteria bacterium | reverse complement strand
CTATCACAACCTCTCCCTAAAAAATTCCACAGTCCTTTGCATAGCTGTATTAAAACTACTTCCTGCAATATCATGTTCCCCACTTGGATATTCATATAGTTTGTGTGGAATGGATGTTTTTTCTAACAATTCATTCAAATCCCGACTATAACCAATATTCACAACACTATCATCAACTGCATGATGAATTTCTAAGGCACCTTTAATATCTCCTAAATAATTAACTGCAGAAAATTGTTTCCAAAACAAATTATTTTGATCAAATTCTCCATACATATCAAAAAGTTTCTGCCTTCTACTTTGGCTTTGCGTTACTGTTTGTGGAGGTCTGTAACTTGTATCTTGAATGCCATATTCTTCTCGATCTGAATAACTATAAACTGCACCTGCCCAAATAACAGACGCTGGAATATCTGTTTTAACAGCCATAGAACGTAAAATAACATTACCGGCCATACTATGCCCCCATAATCCTATTTTGTCTTTATTTACAAAATCAGCATTTTGTAGTGCAGAATATGCATGTAATGTATCAATAATATAATCAGAAAAAAAATATGCACCTGTTGCTTCTCCTTCAGAATTACCATGACCTCGCAAATCTATTTTAAATACAACAAATCCGTTAGACGCTAAATAATTTACATAATCAACATAACGTTCTGTTGTTTGATATGTAGATGGTGGAATATATCCATGAATAAATATAATTGCTGGAAAGCCACCTTCAGGTTCTTCTTCATTAGGAATCGTTAGTAATCCGTTAATTTTTAAATCATCAGAATTATAGCTCGTCAAGTATGAAGTAAAATTACCATTTTGAGAATACACTTGTCTTTCTCCTAATTGACTTTGATATGAACGTTCTCTTAGAGCGGGAATTGTTAATTCATAAAATGGCATTGGAGTTGGCGAAATAATTTCTTTTGTAACTACTTTACCAACTTTTGGTAATGTGTTTGTAGAAATTAGGCCAAATTGTAAATAATAGATAACGACACCCGCAATTATTGCAAAAAAAACACCTAATAGTATCCACATCGTATTTTTTTTTGACGGCTGTTGTTCTATTGGTTGAATTACTTGAGCTTCATTTTCCATTAAAATAGTATAAAGTACAAAAAAGTAAAATATCGTTAAAATTACAAAAAATTTATATTCCCTTTGTATACTTATATTTATGATGAAATATGTTGGTATATTTGGATTATTAATAATAATTGGCGGAGGATTATATTATTATCAAACGCAAAATATCTCGAAACACTCAGAGTTAAATACCTCAGTAACAAAAAAAACTTTAGCAAATCTTAATGCTCCTGAAACTGAAATTCTGGCGGAAGGTTTAGATACACCATGGTCTATTGTTTTTTTGCCAGATAACAGTCTATTAGTTACGGAACGAAAAGGAACAGTCCGTAAAATCTCTGCAGAAGGCGTACTTGATTCTAATCCAATAGCTACACTTTCAAACGTATTAGAAATTGGTGAAGGAGGACTTCTCGGCATGACTCTTCATCCAAAATTTGAAGAAAACAACTTTATTTATTTTTATTACACATACAGAAATAATGGGGGAAATACGCTCAATCGAGTTGTAAGAATGACCTACAAAAACAATCAAATTTCTAATGAAAAGATTATTATAGATGCAATACCTGGTGCTTCTAATCACAATGGTGGTGAAATTATTTTCGGACCTGATTCATATTTATATATAACAACTGGAGATGCACAAGAACCCTCACAAGCACAAGATAAAAATTCGCTTGCTGGAAAAATACTACGTGTAACAGATACTGGTGAACCAGCACCAAATAATCCATTTAGTAATCGCATCTACTCCTATGGCCATCGTAATTCACAAGGATTAACATGGGATTCTAGCGGAAATGTATGGTCTACAGAGCATGGAAGATCTGGAATAACTTCTGGTTTAGATGAAATCAATGTAATAAAAGCAGGGAATAACTATGGTTGGCCAGACATTCAAGGTGACGAAACTGCAGACGGTATGCAAGCACCAATCATTCATTCTGAAAATACAACATGGGCTCCAGGAAGTATAACTTATTATAAAAATGCTGTTTACTTTAGTGGTTTACGAGGCTCCTCTTTATACAAGGGTGTTATTGAAAATAACTCAATTAATACTATAAATAATTATTTCCAAGGTGAATATGGCAGAATAAGAGAAGTAATTTTAGGACCTGATGAAATGTTGTATATAACAACTAGTAATAAAGACGGACGAGGTATTCCAAACGACAATGATGACCGTGTTATTCGTATAAACCCGAAAAAACTATAACGGAAAAAACTCCCGCACTAGTAACGGGAGTTATTTCTACACTATCGTCCCCTCTATCACATTCCATGCATTCCTTTAAAGCCAGCTTTGAAACCTCCTAAGTATTGTATATCAATACCATTTTGTTCAGCCCACGTTTGAAGTTCTTGTCTTCTTTCCTGCATTTTTGCTCTTCTTTCTTCTGGTGTTGCGTTTTGCATCATTTCTTGATTAGTTTCTCGTTCTTTCTGTAATTCTTCATGTTTAGCAAGAACTAATTTTTTCTGATCTTCTGTAATTTTACCTTCAGTTACAGCCTGTGTTAAACGTTCTTCTAATCTCGTTTGCATTTCTTTTTGTCTCTCTGCTCTTTCTTCGTTAAAGACTGCTTTTACCTCATCTTCTTTTAATCCAAATTTAGTAACTAATTTTTGAATTATAGAAGTGTGTGGATCTGTTGCAGTAGTTTGTGCAAAAGTACCAATTGCTCCAAATGCTGCGATTCCAGTAATTACTATTGCAATAGCTGGTAACAATATTCTTGTTTTCATTTTCATTCACCTCCTTTCATAATTAACATACACTACTTTATCTCATCAATCTGAAAGTAAGCTTAAATAGGAAGTTATTTTAAATTAGTGGATTAACTGTTTCTTCAACAACCGTATTTGGTTTAAATGATGTAGCATTTTTTTGAGATTGATAAATCCAAACACCTCCACCACTTAATACAAGCAATGTGACAAATAGTAAAAGGGTTAGTTGTGTTGCATTTTTATTCATTAAAAGAAAATCTTATAATTACTATCTGAAATCTAACTGAATACAAATGGTTTTTTAAAACCTAAAGATTTTTTAGTAGGTAAAGAGACCATAAAAACACTACCTTTTTCAGGATTGTTTTTTACAGAAATAGTCCCTTTATGAAGTTCGACAATTTTTTTCGCAATCGAAAGTCCCAAACCATACCCATTTTGTGATTGTTTTGAACGTGCCTTGTCAGACCTGTAAAATCGTTCAAAGATATGTGGGATATCTTTTTTATCTACACCAGTTCCTTCATCAAAAACTGAGACGATAATACTTTCGTTTGTTTTGTTAACTTTAATTTTTACTGTGCTATTCTGTGGTGAATATTTAACTGCATTATCCAATAAAATAATAAATAAATCAGTCAATGCATACAAATTACCATCTAATGTAAAGTCTGTATTATTAAAAATAACTTTTACCTGTTTTTCTTTTGCCATCGGAAGTATAGATTCTGTTGCATCAGACAATATTTTATCCAAAGGTATTTTTTTAAAATCTGAATGCCCATTTGGTTTTTCATATTGAGCAAGTTGAAGTAAAGAATCAGACAATGATTTTAATTTATTTACCTCGTCTATACTATCCGATACAATTTCTTTCGCTTCTTTTATTGTGGCTTTTTTATCTCTTAAAAAAACTTCAAATGCGCTTTTTAATGATGTTAATGGCGTTCTAATTTCATGAGAAGCATCACCAATAAACCTATTTTGTTCTTCCATCATGTCCTTTATAGGTTTTAATGTGCGTCCAGCAAGAACATAACCTAAAACACCAGAAATAATCAATATGCCGGAATTAATAGAAATTAACATAACAATAACTCTTTTACGTGTTTCTTCAATAAGCTCTTCATTAATAGACATATGTTGTGGTACAACCTTTAGTTGAACGCCATTCGGATAAATAATTGTTCCTTCAACTAACCTACGTTCAAAACGAAATCGTTGAGCTTTTTCAAATCTGTCAAATTCCATCATTAAGAGCTTGTAAATAATGCCACTAAATAAAATACTTACTATCATAATAGTAAGCAGATACCACGCAGTAAGCTTTAATCTTGCAGAATTAAACATATTACTCTCCTATTTTATAACCAAATCCACGAACCGTATGAATAAGAGATTTTTTTTTGGTAAATGGATAATCAATTTTACTTCTTAAATTCTTTATATAAACTTCTACTGTATTTGGTAATACATCAGCATCATAATCCCATACATGACTTATAATTTGATCTTTTGTAATAATTTTGTTCGCATGTTTCATTAAATACTCAAGTAATGAAAACTCCTTACTCGAAAGCTGAATAGATTTGCCAGATCTTTCTACTATAAATTCTCTTGTATGCATAGTTAAATCCTCAACGGTAATAACATCCGAGACTAATTGCTTTGGTCGTCTATGTAATGCATATATTCTTGCAAGTAATTCTTCAAAAGAAAATGGTTTGGTCAAATAATCATCTGCACCAGAATCTAGGCCTTCTACTTTATCTTGTATTTGACTTTTCGCAGTAAGCATTAAAATAGGTGTGTGGTTGCCATTTTTTCTTAAATCTTTACAAATTGCGATTCCATCTTTTCCTGGTAGCATTAGATCTAGAATCAGAATATCGTATTCTTCGGTTGAAGCCAAATCATAACCCGATTGTCCATCATAAGCCACATCTACGGCAAAATGTTCTTGTTGTAATCCTTTTTTTATTGTGTTTGCAATGCGATGTTCGTCTTCTACTATTAAAATTCTCATACTCTTATTATATTCTTTAAGCTGATATTTAGCTGAAGTATTGATACAACTATTCTTTTCATGATTTGTGTAGAATAAATCTATGACAGAAAAGCGTTTTAAACCACACTTTCATCATCTTAAGAAAAAATGGGCGAAGAAACATAAAATCCTTACAGAACAACTCTGGGAAAAACACAAAGATTCACTTGAATGGCTTCATAATTCTACAAAAAATGCAGTTGTTGGCTCAATGGCAGGAATACTAATGCTTGCTCAACCTGCTAATTCTAATATATTGGCACAAAATTTTTTACCTTCAGATTCTAAAAAACCTAAAGAAGAAAAACCAGCAAAATCAAAAACGCAACTTATTACAGAACTTACACCAATTCTTCCTCCATCTGTGCAGGAACTTACACCCGAACAAGAACAACACATTTCTTCTGTATTAACCGATTATTTCAGTATGAATGTTACGCCAATTCTACAAAATAAAAGATTGAATCGTAGTTATGGGTATATTGGAGCAGAACAACACCTCATGAGATATCCTGGAGACACAATAGATTCCCATTTTGATACACAAGAAGAAGCAGAACAATTTTATAAATCTGGTATGGCACCAGGTCGAGGAGCGTGGGGATACTTTGCTCCTTCTGCACAAGAAATGACTGAACAAGATAAACAACGAGAAAAATATTATATTGCTGTTCAAACTTTTTTATCTCCTGGATGGAATGAAAATGTAAATGAGTATTATAATTTCTTTAAATATAGAAAAATGCTTGTTGTTAATCCAGAGAATGGAAAAGCCATGGTTGTTGTTATTGGAGATGCCGGACCTGCAGCTTTTACTGGAAAACATTTAGGAGGATCTCCCGAGGTTATGCACTTTTTAGAACGAGTAGACGGTGGCGCGAAAGGTCCAGTATTATATTTTTTTATAGATGACCCAGAAAATAAAATTCCATTAGGACCAATTAATATGCAATAATATGAAATATTTTTATAGTCACATCATCGAAATTGAATCTATTTATACCATTCTAGATGTAATGGATTTAGATCATGAAGAAAAACAAGAACTGATTGTTATTATCGAATCAACAGTTCACCACACTATTATTGATACTGTGTTATCTGAACTTTCAGAAAAAGATAAAAAAATATTTTTACATCATCTTTCAAAAGAAAACCATGAAGATTTATGGAAACACTTGAAAGAAAATATTGAAAAAGTTGAACATAAAATAAATAGAGCTGTTAATATTCTTCTCCAAGAACTTCATCTTGATGTTCAAGAAGCAAAAAAACATATAAATTAATTTATGCGTATGTACGGATTATTTTTAGTATTTATTCAGTTTTTATCATTTTTACTGTTATTTTTGTCTGGTCCAGTAACACCAAATAATGTGTTTTCTTTTTTATTTTTAAGTTTTGGAATAATACTCGGCTTATATGCATTATGGACCATGAGACAAAGTAAAATACGTGTTCTTCCTAATATTGATCTTAAGGCAACCTTAATAACCTCTGGACCATATACAGCAATACGTCATCCTATGTATACGGCTCTTTTATTAATAGGCGCAGGAATGGTTTGTAATGACATTAGCATTACACGTTTTATTATTTATATAGTTCTTTTTATTGATCTTATTTTTAAAATTAAATATGAAGAAAAATTACTATCAAAACATTTTCCTGAATATGAAGCATACAAACATAAAACTGCCAAACTTATACCTTTTATTTATTAATTGAAGTACTTGTCGCTTCTTGTGAAATGCCAGATGTGGGTTCTGCAGTTGGCATAAAAAGGAAATATCCTAATACCCAAATAAGAATAAAACCTATTAGTAAAAAAATATATTCTCGTTTCATATTTATGTAATTAATAATAATCTATTACAATTATAGTATGTGGAGAATTATTTACTTCTTTGGTAGGTTTTTTACAGATATATGGCATGCAGCATATTTTGCTGTTATTGAATATGATGCAAAACTTCAAGAAACTAAAACACTTCAAGAGCGAATACTCATTTGGTTTGCTGTTATGTTAATTACGGCATGTATTCTTTTTTCAATTTTATACATGTTCTGGAATATGTTGGATGCAATTGAAGTACAAGGAATTTAAATTTTAAAATTAATAATATTGATTTTTATAGAACATATGTTCTATAATATCGAACACATGTTCGACAAATCCACATCAACAAGAAAAAAAATTCTACAAGTTACTTCTCAATTATTTTCTTTATATGGCTACGAAGGCGTAACCATGAGACGTATTGCTAAGCAAGCTCATATTGCACCATCCGTTGTATACTATTATTTTGAAGATAAAGACATTCTGCTACGATCCATGTTTGATGAAAATAACACTGAACTTGGCATATTACGAGCACAACTTCCTCCTACAAAAAATGCTTCTCTCATGTTAAGTCAACGTATACAATTTCAATTAGAAAATGCAGAAAAAATTGTTTCTGTTCTTAAATATTTTTTAACATATCGAAAACAATTTCACAAACTTCCAACTGGATTTGTACCAGAAAAGACATATTTACATATTGAAGAAGCTATTCGTTATGGTGTATCAACTGGAGAATTTGCATCACAAGAAATACAGGAACAAGCAAAAGTTATTACTCATGCAATAAATGGATTTGTTCTTGAATATTATCCAGACATTCCGACACAATCTGAATTAAAAAAACTTGTTAAAACTATTCATAAATTTATTTTAAGAGCAATTCGACGCGTATGAAAAAAATTATTATTATCGGCGGAGGCATTGGGGGACTAGCAACAGCAGCCTTACTTGGTAAAGATGGCTATGATGTAACTTTAATAGAAAAAAATGAAAAAGTAGGCGGCCGCGCCTCAGTATTTAAAAAGAATGGTTTTTTATTTGATATGGGCCCTTCTTGGTATATGATGCCAGATGCGTTTGAACATTATTTTTCTTTATTTGGTAAAAAACCTTCAGATTTTTATAATCTTATTAAACTCGATCCAAGATATACGGTATTTTTTGATAATAAAAAATTTACATTAACTGCATCACTAAAGGAAAATAAAAAACTTTTTGATTCGTTAGAACCTAATGGAGGAAAAAAACTTCAACAATTTGTTGATGATAGTGAATATTTATATAAACTGGCAATGAATGAGCTTGTTTATTTTGATTATGCATCATTAATCCCTTTTTTATCTCCTAAAATACTTGCAAAACTATTTACAATGAAGCTCTTTTCTACATTTCATCAAGATGTTGCTTCTCGATTTAACAATCCATATCTTCAAAAAATTATTGAATTTACAACAGTTTTTCTTGGAGGATCGCCCTATATAACCCCAGCTTTTTATACCCTAATTGCCCATACAGATTTTAATTTGCATATTTGGCATCCAGAAGGTGGCATTTATAAAGTTATAGATGCACTTGTTGCACTTTGTAGACAACATAATGTAACAATCAAAACAAATGAAGAAGTGTTAGAAATTAAAACTAAAAATGGTAAAGTAAATTCTATTAGAACTTCAAAAGATACTTATAAAACAGATATAGTTGTAGCAAATGCGGACTATGCTTATACAGAAACACAATTATTAAAATCTTCTGATCAAACATATCCGCTTTCATATTGGGAGAAAAAAACACTATCTCCTTCTGCTCTTATGATTTATGTTGGAATTAACAAGAAATTAAAAAACATATCACATCATAATTTATATTTTAGTGAAGACTGGGACACACATTTTAAAGAAGTATACGACAACCCAATTTGGCCTCAAAATCCATCTTATTATGTAAACATTCCTTCAGTTACTGATCCTCATATAAGTCCAAAAAACTCTGAAGCTATTATTTTTTTAGTTCCCGTATCACCACATTTACAAGACGCTGGAGAAGAACGAACAAAATTAGCAAACAATATTATTTCTCATTTTGAAAAAACAATTAAGCAGCCTTTTCAAAAAAATATTGTTGTTAAAAAATTGTTTTCACATCGCGATTTTCAGAGTGAATATAATGCTTTCAAAGGTGCTGCTTTTGGCATTGCGCATACATTATTACAAACCGGACCTTTTAGACCAAATAACAAAAGTAAAAAAGTTACCAATTTATTTTATGTTGGACAATATACAAATCCAGGAATTGGACTACCACCTTGTCTTATATCAGCAGAAATAGTTTATAACCTTATAACAAATGAATCCTAATATATTTGAACAAATTACAAAAAAAGCAAGCAAAACATTTTATGCTGCTACATTATTATTCCCTAAACAAGTTAAAAATGATGTGTTTATTTTGTACGCTTTTTTAAGAACTGCAGACGATTTAGTAGATGCAAATCCTCCAAAAATTAAAGAATTTTCCTTATTTAAAAAAATGACTTATGAACGATTAGATGGTAACAATGTATCAAATATTATTATTAATACTTTTGGTGATTTAGTTGAAAGAAAAAAAATTGACCATCAACTTATTACTGATTTTTTTAATTCGCTCGAGATAGATCTTAATAAAAGTTCATATAAAAATTTTGAAGAACTACTCACATTCACCTATGGTGTTGCAGAAGTTGTCGGATTATTAATGGCACAAGTTATGAATCTTCCAAAAAAATCATATACTTCTGCAAGAAAGCTTGGTCTTGCTATGCAATTGGTTAATATTCTGCGCGATATTGATGAGGACCGTTTGCTAAAACGGGTGTACATTCCTCAAGAAGAATTAAAAAAATTTAATTTAAAGAAGGCTCTTACCAATTCACATGCGTTAGAGAAACAAATAGCATTTAAACAATTAATGACGCTACAAATAAATCGCATTTTTAAAACATTTGCTGATGCAAAAAAAGGATTTAAATATATTCCTCGTGAATATTTAATAGCTATAATGTCAGCAACTGATATTTACTGTCATATAGCCAAGAAAATAAATGAAGATCCATTTATAATATTTAAAAAGAAAGTGCGACCATCTCGATTATTTACAACATACACTATTGTTAAAAATTTAATAAAACATAATGTCGGATATTAAAAATATTCTTGGTAGTTACAAAAGGGAAATTAATGAACGGATTATTGAACATATTTCTGAACAAAAAAGAATTGTTGGCGCAGTTGGAACAACATCAAGTGAAGGTTTGAATCGTCTTGGAGAATTTTCTTTGGGTGGAAAAGGAGTGCGAGGAAGTCTTTCTATACTTTCCGCAGAAATGTTTGGCTTTGATAAAAAAAATATTTTACTTGATATTGCTGCATGTTTAGAAATTCTGCAAGCATCGCTTCTTATTCATGATGATATTATGGATAATGATTTAACAAGACGAGGTAATCCTTCTTTGTTTGCACAATATATAAAGAATGGTGAAGAGATTAAGGCAAATGATCCAGTACATTACGGTAGATCCATGGGTATTTGTATTGGTGATATTGGTTTTTTTATTGCACTTACAATAGCAAATAATGCTTTGAATAATCATCAACAAAAAGATAAAGTACTTTCATTGTTGTATAAAGAACTAACTATTGTTGGGTTGGCACAAATGGATGACATAACATTTGCTTCATCTAAGAATTTCCCTG
This sequence comes from uncultured Gammaproteobacteria bacterium, assembly GCA_964610165.1. Taxonomy (GTDB): domain Bacteria; phylum Patescibacteriota; class Microgenomatia; order UBA1406; family GWC2-37-13; genus MFZZ01. Next base: position 47,310 of record CAZSUZ010000005.1, on the reverse strand, counting down.
AAACAAAAGATATTTTAAGAATGTATTTGTATAAAACAGCTCACTATACTTTTTCCCTTCCACTTTCATTAGGCGCTGTTATTACTAAACAATCTGATAAAACAATTGAACAAATGGAGAAGTTAGGGGAACATATTGGACTGTTATTTCAACTAAAAGATGATGAAATTGGCATTTATTCTTCTGAAGAAAAAATTGGTAAACCGATTGGTTCCGATCTTCGTGAAAATAAAAAGACAATATTCCGTACGTTGCTCGAAACTAAACTTACACCACAAGAACAAAATACCATGGATACTCTTTCACAAAAGGAACACATAGAAAAAAATGATTTATCTGTGTATCTATCTCTCCTAGAAAAATACAATATAAAACAAGAAGTGGAATACATTGGTCACGAACATTCTCAAAAGGCTGAATATATTATTAATAATCTTGAAGTTGAAAAAAAATATAAAGATTTACTGCAACAGTTAGTAATTTTTGTTACACATAGAACTTCATGAAAATTGAGTATTTATTATTTAATATTTTTGTGTTTGGAGGGCCACTCATTCTTTCATTAATTCCTATTTTTTTCCTAAAAAAACCACATATTAAATCTGCTCTAGTTGCAATTAGTATCTCAGCTATCTTATTCCTTATTTGGGACTACTTGGTAATTGGATTTTTCTGGTCATTTAATGAAAAATATATTTTAGGATATCGTATTCTTAATATCCCAATTGAAGAAATACTTTTCTTTTTTACAGTACCTTATTCTTGCTTACTAGTTTGGGAAAACTGGAAACGCACTTTTCATAATGAAAGTAAAATTTTTCTAAGATTATTTCTTATTGTAACAACCGTTATTTTAATATTTTTTCTTTCTCACTTAACTTATACATTTGTCGTTTTATTAGTTTTTCTCTTAGTAATTATTATTGATATTGCATTTAAATTGCATTTATTTAATTCATTACAATTCCAATCTTTTTTAGGAATTGTCATTATTCTTACCCTTATAACTAATGGGTATCTGACTGCAAGACCAATCGTTTTGTATAACGAGGCTGTTAAAACAAATATATTAATTTCTACTGTACCAGTTGAAGATGTAGTTTATGGCTTAGCATTAATCTCTTTAGTGGTTATTTTGTATGAAAAAAGACTGTTTCAAAATAAAGAAAGCTGACTTTTTTTGTCCTTCCATTTTTTTTGTAATTTAATTCTCTTCTCTATTGCTTCATCCTCAATATGTGTTATACATTTTAGATGAGTCAGAAATTGTGATGTATCTGTTTTCTTCTTTCCCCTTTCTTGTGCTGAAAATAGATATAAATTATGTTTGGCCCTTGTCATTGCTACATACAATAATCTTTTTTCTTCATCAATTGAATCAACTTCTCCCTTTTTTATAAGTGGGATATTCCCCTCCTCTACTCCAACTATAAATACTTCAGAAAATTCTAAACCTTTTGCAGCATGTATTGTCATCAAAGATACTTTATCGATATTATGATCATAAAATTCATGCTCTTCTAAATAATCCAAATACCCTATTGCCCTGTCAAGTCCATTTTTAGTTGTATTAAACTGTGTAAAAATGCTAATAAACATGTGGATATTATTATGATTTAGAGCTTTAGAATTAATATATTCTTTTATGATTTTAAAATTAACAATTTTGTGGATAATTTCCGTTAATTCAATTTTTTTAAGCTCACTATTAATACTTTTTAAATCGTTCAAAAATGTGGATACTAAGTTCATATCTTTTTTTGATCGACAATATAAATCTGTATTAACTTCTAAGTTAGATATAAATTTGTCATGTTTAACTACATATAGTTGTGTTAATTGCTTTTTTGTTTCGACGGTTAACCCCAGTAGATTGGAATTTAAAATCTCAAATAACAATGCTGCTGAATTATTTTGCAAATAACGAAGACATGCAATAATACATTTTATTTCTGGCTTATCATATAAAGTGTTATCTCCTATTATTTGATACGGTATAGATGAAGTTACAAATATATGCTCAAGAACTCTTCCAAAGGTATGAGACCTATAAATAATCGCAAAGTCTTTAAATGATAATTTACTTTTTTGTTCGCTGAGGTTTGTTCCTGCTTTAAGTAAATCTGTTCCACCAATTAGTGTATCTATTTTAGATACAATCCATTCAGCCTCTGTATATTCATTTATAGTCGCAATATGATAAACCGATCCATGTTGTTTTGAGAAAGATAAGAGTTTAGGTATATTTGGAAACAATGATGAGCTTGCTTCAATAATTGTATTATCTGAACGATAATTTATTGATAATTGAATCTTTTTTTGAATGGGAAAATCTCTTTCAATTTTTTTAAAGATATCAAAATTTGCACCCCGAAATGAATAAATAGATTGCAATGGATCACCAATTACAAAAAGCTCATTATTCTTTAGTAGCAATTTAATAATTTCATATTGAAGTGTATTTGTATCCTGAAATTCATCTACAAGAATATATGAAAATTGACACGAAATTTTGTTTTCTTTGAGCTGGACATATAATTGAAGAAGCAGATCATCATAATCAATCAAATCTTTTTCAATTAATAACCTGTTATATGTATCAACTAAATTACTAGATTCATTTTGAAGATTATTTTTATGTCGCGTTATGACAAGAGATGCATTTTTAATATCTTTTTTTGAAATGGTTTTATTATTCAATTTAAGCGCAGAGTTTAGCAATTCAATTCTTTTATCTTCTGAAATTATTTTCTTTGAATTACCTAAAAGATTAGTAGCTAGGGCGTGGAAGGTAGATATATATGGTTTTTTAGAAAGATGAGCCAATCTTTCTTTCATTTCTGTTGCTGCTTTTTTTGTAAAAGTAAGCGCTAAAATTTGAGAAGGATCAATGTGTTTTACTTTAACTAAGTACTGAATACGTGCAGTTAATGTTTTGGTTTTCCCAGTACCAGGTCCGGCAACAATTACTACTATCCCATCTGATTTTACAGCTCGTTGTTGATCTTCATTTAATTCTTGCAAGAAGTTCATGTTGATATATTGTACTAAAGCAAACTCAATTGATCTCCAGCCTGCAGTCGTTCTGTATCATCTTTAAAAAGCTTTATAACCCCATATACACCATCATATCCTGGTTCTATATGGACATCACCATTTCGCATCCTTTGAATGACATTCCCCAACTCTACAAATCCTTTCGACTTTATTTGTTGAATACTTAGTAAGCGTAAGATACTAAATTCATCTCCAAGTTGTGTATATATTCGTTGATATTCTTCTGTGACAGCTTTTGTCCCTATTTTTTTACCTTGCATCTCTGCAATAATTTCTGGTAACGGAATAATATATTCCACTGTTTTTTGATTTTTGTGGATATTTTCTACAGGATAATCGGCAACCTCTTCAACTCTATAATCTACACCAACTGTAAGCTCTTTATGGCAAACAGGACACATACCATTGTGCTTTTTTGTTTCATCTGGTGTAAATCGAATATTACAAAGTCTATGTCCATCATAATGATACTTCCCTTCCTGTGGGAAAAACTCTATGGTGCCAACTAATCGAGAGTCATTGGTCTTAATGGCATCAATAATATCTTTATAATTTAATTCTGCATCTATAATTGTTGCTTCTCTTCCCAACTTTTGTGGTGAGTGTGCATCCGAATTTGAAATAATTGTTCTATTTCTTAATTCTTCAAGTCTCCAATTCATATAAGGGTCAGAAGAAAGACCAGTTTCTACGGCTTTTATTTCTGGCTCTAAATCTTCAAATGCTTCTTTTATAGAATTAAATCCAGATTTAGATCCAAACATGGCAAACCAAGGTGTCCAAATATGCGCAGGAAAAAATAAACTATCAGGATGAGAATTTAATGTAATGGACAATAAATCTTTACTGTCCATCCCTAAAATTGGTCTTCCATCTGCTTTTAAATTACCAATTCGGTCTAACTTTGCATTTATAATAGATGCTGTCTCAAAGTTTGGAACAACAATACAGTTGTGTAGTTTTCGAACGTCTCCACCTTTTGAATAAATATTACTTATCTCTACTGTTAATACAAAACGGATAATATTATTACGGACAGATTCTGGTAACGTTTTATCAATTTCTTTTGCGATTTCATCCTTTAATTTATATAACCCTCCTTCTGTAGGAACCATTTTTTCTTGCATCTCCACAAACCAACCTGGATGTGTAAAATCTCCCGTACCAATTATATTAATTCCTTTTATTTTTCCCCAATAATATAAGCCTTCGATCGTACTATCCTTACTGGTAGCTCTGGAATGATGTGAATGAATATGGAGGTCAACTATATATTGCATGAATGACATTATAACCAACGTCTCACTGTTTTTTTATACTGTAGATACTTTTCACCAAAATATTTTTCTAATAAAGCCTCTTCAATTTTAATAACACGTCCAAAATAATCAAATGGGAACAAGACAACTAAAACTAAATAACTTTGTAATGCCAAAAAATATCCAGCTATCATAATTAATAAACTCACATAAATTGGGTTCCTTGAGAAGGCAAACGGTCCAGTTGTTATTAACGTATCTTGACGTTTAATATTATGTTGACCTGGCACACCCCATACAGTATCCATTTCAAGACGGGACCATACAGCAAGAATTCCGCCTAAGACAAACAATAATAAACCAAAATATAAAGAAATCAAACCACCAGGTAGTTTAATTTCTGGGAAATATCTAAACAATGTATATTGAATCATTATTATAAGTAGATAAACGAAATAAATTATTATTTTTTTAAAATCAACATAATATGAAGTTTTTTCTGATGCAGTTCTTGGATCTGTAAGGAACCAAAACAAACCCATGAAAAACACACCAATTGTAAGTAGATAGAACAAATTTATATTGTCCATATACATATTATACTCTCTATTTTCTTTTAAATAATGTATGGAAATAGGTTATTGCCACTTCAACTTGAGTGGGCCGTCCATGCGGACAAGTATAAGGATTACGTGTTTGTTTTAATTTGATAATTAATTCTTGGCATTGTTCTTGAGTTAAATAATCACCGGCTTTAACTGCAGATCGACAAGCTAGATAAGCTAATAATTTATGACTTATATAATCGAATGAAATATATTCACCTTTATCAAATAATTCATCAATAATGTCTCTTAATATAATTTTTAAATTATTATCTTTCAATAAAACTGGTACGGCTATAAATTCTATAGTTTCTTCATGAATAATGTATTGAAATCCAACTTGCAAAAGTAGTTCTTTAAATTCTTCTAGAAGAATTTTTTCATTATATGAAATTGGAATTGTGACAGGTTTATTTAACTTATAGAATGTACCCTTTTTAATTTCTTCATTGAAAGATTTTTCTAATTGTTCATATAAAATTCTTTCATGTACGGCATGTTGATCAAAAAACAATATCCCCTTCTTAATAGGTACGGCAATATATAAATTGTGAAATTGAAAATATGTTTGATTTTGAGGAATGGTTTCAAGAGTATTTTTTATAATAGTTTTTTTTAATTTTTTTGCTGCGTATGTGTTTGTTCTTCCTTCACGAATCTGCCAATTGTCAAACTCCTTATTATCTCCACTCCACCTTCTATCATAAAATTTTAAATCTGCATCTGACAGTGTTTTTTGAATTGCATTTTTAATAAGAGTTAATAACATTTCTTTTTGTAAAAAATGAACTTCTTCTTTACGAGGATGTACGTTAACATCTATAAGATGTTTAGGAATAGTTAAAAATAAAAAAGTGTGTGGAAAATTTGTTGGTTCTAATAGAGTTCCATATGTCTGTTTTATTGCTGAATTAATTGCTGAATCAATAATATATCTATTATTAACATACAAATAAATATTTCGTGCAGACTTATAAGAAAGCTGAGGCTTTGAAGTAAATCCTTGTACTGAAAAATACTCATTATTTGCTGCATATGGAAGTAAATAGGAAGAAACAGTTATAGGGAACGCTTGACGAATACGTTCTTCTTGTGTTGATGGAGTCATTACATATATTTTTTTACCATCATTATAAACATCAAAACGAATTGCAGGAAAAGCCAAAATATATCTTAGAATAATATCGATTATTTGTCTGTATTCAGTAATTGCTGAACGGAGAAATTTTTTTCTTACAGGTAGTTTTGTAAAAATATTTTCTACTTTAATCTGTGTCCCAACAGGCAAACCTTTCGGAGTAATAGAAATAGTTTTTCCATCTTTTATTAACATTTCATAACCAAATTCACTACTTTTTTCTCTACTTTTTATAGTTAAAGTAGAAACAGCTGCTATACTAGCTAAAGCTTCTCCTCTAAAACCCATAGAAGTAATTTTCCCCAAATCTTCTTCTGATAACATTTTGCTTGTAGTATATCTTTTAAAACAGATCTCTAAATCTTCACGGCTCATACCATACCCATTGTCTGTGACCATAATTTTCCCAATTCCATTTTCTTCTAAATCTATTCTTATTGCTGTTGCATTAGCATCAACTGCATTATCAATAAGTTCTTTTACAATATAGGCAGGCCTTTCAATAATCTCCCCTGCAGCAAGTTTGCCACGTAATTCTTCAGATAATTCATGAATTTTTTTCATATAATTTTTTCTTTAATTCTGTCAATATTTCAAATGCCTGTAACGGTGTTATTGTATTGATATCTAAATTCATAATTTTTTTCTCAATAAAACTATCGGCATTTTTCTTACTATGTAATTCTTTTATAGCAGGCTTATATTGAACATTTTTTTGTTCCATACGATTTAATACATTATATGCTGAGGTGATAACTTCTTCTGGAATTCCAGCCAATTCTGCAACTGCTATACCATAACTATGAGAAGCGCCATTAGGTAATAATCTATATAAAAATACAGGTTTACCTTTTTCATCTTCAATTGCCATGTGATAATTTTTTATTCTATCTGGATATTGTTTTTCTAATTCTTGTAATTCGTGATAATGTGTAGCAAAAAGCGTTTTAGGTGTTGATTTTTTATTTTTTACAATATATTCTGCAATAGCCCATGCAATACTAATACCATCGTACGTACTTGTTCCTCTACCGATTTCATCCATGATAACCAGACTTTTAGATGTTGCTTTTTGCAATATCTGAGCTGTTTCAACCATTTCAACCATAAATGTTGAAAGTCCATCAGATATCATATCAGAAGCTCCACTTCGAACAAATATACGATCCACTATTCCTAATTTTGCGTCTTTTGCTGGGACAAATGATCCGATTTGATTTAATAATACAATTATTGCAACTTGTCTAATATAAACAGATTTTCCGGCCATATTTGGACCAGTAATAAGTAATAACTGATTAGAACGTTGATCAAGAAAAGTATCATTAGGAACAAATTGTTCATCATTAATTGCTTGTTCAACGACAGGATGTTTACCATTAATAATATGAATCTTATCTGTTTCAATTATGTTTGCTCTAGAAAACTGAAAAATTTCTGCGATTACAGCAAAATTTACAAGACAATCTAAGACTGCAATAGAGTTTGCTGCTTTTTGAATTTCTTCAGTTTTTTTTAGAATATGCCCTAATAATTCTTTATAAATATCTAACTCTAAATTAAAAATAATTTGTTCGCCAGATAAAATTATTGTTTCTTTTTCTTTCAAATCTTTTGTTATAAATCGTTCTGCATTAACAAGAGTTTGTTTGCGCATGTAATCGGCGGGCACATGATCAAGATTTGCTTTACTAATTTCTATATAAAAGCCAAATACTTTATTAAATCTAATTTTTAATGAAGAGATACCAGTACGTTGTCTTTCTTTTTTTTCAAGCTCTTCAAGCCATTCTTTATTTTCAAAAACAGAATTTCTAAGGGTGTCTAATTCTACATTTATTCCTACATTGATCATCCTACCTTCTGTAATAATTGCCGGTGGAAATTCTACTATTGTCTTTTCGATTTCAATAATTATCTCTTCTAGCTGTGTATCGATAACATCATATAGCTCTTTTAAATAAATAGTTACCGCGTTAGATAGTATTTTTTTAATCGCTATAATATTTTTTAATGATTCTTTTAACTGAATCATGTCTCGTGCATTTCCCAAACCTAATGAAAGTCTTGAAATTGTGCGCTCAATATCAGCAATTAATTTTAATGTGGATATAATCTGTTTTCTTTGTTGTACATTGTTTAGTAATTCTTCTACTGCATCATGTCTTTTAATAATATTTTGTTTGTTTATTAATGGTCTATGCAACCAATCTCTTAGTTTCCTTCCACCCATTGCTGTTACAGTTTTATCGAGAAAATCTATTACTGTTCCTTTTCTTTCATTTGTTCTTAATGTAGAAAAAAGTTCCAAATTAAGCATTGTTGAATAATCCAAAACCATATGCTCATTTTGTGCAAGAAGTGTAATTGATTTAAAATGAGTAATATTGTCTTTTTGAGTATATTTTAAATATTCTATTAATACCGATGCCGCTTTCAAAGCTACTTTCATTTGTTTCAGGTTAGATTGTATTGAAAGTTGTTTTCCAAATTGCTTTGCTACTATTTGTTCTGCCTTAGAAAATAGTTGTTCACCTTCATGGAAACAATAAATATTTAATTCTTTATATTTTTTTAATTGTTTTAGAATTTCTGGATTATTATAAAGAAACTCTGGCAATACACATTCAGATGGACGAATTCGCATTATTTCATCTATAAGTACTTGTTGTTTTTGTAAAATATTAAATTCATATATTTGAAATGATCCTGTTGTAATGTCTGCAACAGCTATACCATACATTTCTTTATCAACCATAAGACTCATTATGTAATTATTCTCTTTTTGTACCAGTGTATGTTCGTCAAGGATAGTACCTGGAGTAATAATTCGAATTACTTCTCTTTCAACGATTCCATATTTATTTGGTTCAGTAATTTGTTCACATATTGCCACTTTATGGCCAGCTTTTACTAATTTTGCGATATAAGAATCTACTGCATGATAAGGTACTCCAGCCATTGGTATCCTTCCATCTTTACCTTTAGCACGTGAAGTTAAAACAATATCAAGAACTTTTGCACCAATTTCTGCATCTTCTAAAAATAACTCATAAAAATCTCCCATCCTAAAAAAAAGCAAACAATCCATATATTGCTTTTTAATATCAATATATTGTTTCATCATTGGAGTTGAAAAGTCTTGCATAGAAGTAATGTATTACTGTAACATAAATAGTACTATTTGCCAATTTTAACCCACTATTTACTATTTTTTTAAATATATGACAGAAAAAACAACTGGTTACATTTTACTCATTATTGGCATAATTATAATGATTTTTGCCACTATTCAAATAATTTTAGTTTTTACTGGTAAAGCCAATCCAATCGATATATTTCAATACGAAAAATCTTCTACAACTTCATCTGCTGATTTAGATCTTAATACACTTCTTATGCAAATGCAGTCTGGATCTGCCCAATCTAGTAACTCATTACCTAGTCTGCCTTTTTTAGACCCAGAAGTTATCAATAAATCTCTGAATTTACTTGTATATTATCTTATAATGCAGTTTCTATTAGGACTAGGATATAAATTTGCTTCTCTTGGAATTCAATTAATAAGACCTCTTAATATTACACTTAAAAATAGGACGTTAACACAAGAAAATAACACAGATATTAAACAAACTTAATTAATTAAATTAATAATAATTCTTACTAGTAATTTACCTTTCTATTCTCCTTCTTAGTATAATTTAATTATGAATAATAAAATAAATAAATCAAAAACAATATCCGACTTAGAAGATCTTAATAATCATGGTGTTACCGATATTATTCCACCAGATTCAGAATATTACACCACAGATCTGCGTCGAGGAGGAGATACCAACATAAATGATCTACCAGAAATAGATATCGGAGGCAACAATCCTTTAGATGAGGGGAATGAAGATCAAATAATATATAATCCTCGTGTATCAACATCCAGTAATGCAGGCGGAACAATAAGACAAAAGGATATTATTAATCAGAATTCTAACAATGGAGCAGTCCCAGGAGAACCAGGACATTGGGGTATTGATGAAGACACAGGATAAAAAGGTTACGATTCTTCAATAAATCGTGTAAAATATACTCATCTTAATATGAATATTCTTATAGTTTTTGAAACATACTCAGGAGGAACAATGGCTGCTGCAGAATTTGTCTCCAAAATATTGTCAAATGAAGGCAATACAGTAACTCTTAAACGTGCAAATGAAATTACATTAGATGCTTTTAATACTTTTGATTTTATTATTATTGCAACACCAAGTTGGCTTGAAAATGGAAAAGAAGGACAACCACACGCAAATTTTATTGCACTTATGAACTCTTCTGAACAAACTGTAATTACAGGTAAAAAATGTGCAATTTTTGGATTAGGTGACGAAACATATGCTCATTTCGCTCGTGGTGCAGATATTCTTGCTAAGTTTATTGAGGAAAAAGGTGGTGTTTTAGTTACAAAACCATTTAAAATAGATAGTTACTACGTAAATACAAACCGACATGAACAACAGTTAACCGAATGGGTTAAACAGCTTCCTTTAAAATAATGTTTTATTATCTATAGAAAATTGGCTTATCTGTTTGAGGTAGAATAAGACTCATTCTGCGTTCTTTTCCACTTACACGTTCAATAAAGACTTTTACTTTATCACCAACTTCTAGTTGTTCTTCACCAGAAAGCTTACTGATATGTATAAGTCCTTCAACACCAGGTTCAAGTCTTACAAAATAACCATATCGTTCTTTTCTGACAATTTCTCCTTCATGTTCTTTTTCTTTTGGATATTTTTCTTCAATATTCTGCCATGGATCATGTTGAAGTCTTTTAATTGAAAGATTTAATTTAAGATCTGTCTCATTCTTTTCAACAACAACCGCTTTAATAGTATCTCCAGGTTTTACATATACTCCTGCATTTGATACTTTTTCCCATGAAATTTCTGAAATATGGACTAATCCTTCTACTCCATCTACTTCACAGAAAATACCAAATTCAGAAACTCCAAGAACTGTTGCATCATAAGTTTCATCTAACTTAATCTTGTCAAAACGTTCTTTTAATTCTTTTTGTGAAATTTGAAGAACAGCTGCTTTTTGTGAAACAACTAGTCTATTTTTTACTTCATCAACTTCTAGAACTTTTACTTTTATCTTTTGTCCTTCCAATTTTGCTGGATTATCAAGAAAGTCTGAGGTTAATTGGATTTTTGGAATAACACCACGGATACCCATAAAATCTACAAAAACGCCACCTTTACCATACTCTCCACAGATGACATCGATATCTTCTTCATTTTTTTTCTTGTCCTCTAAAATATTCCATTTACCTTTTTCAAAAAATCTTCTCATTGAAACAACAGGAAAACCTTCACGTGATTCTTCAGAAATAATACGAATTCGTACAGAATCACCTTCTTTTAAATAAGGTAGATATGTTGTAATTTCTTTTAATTCCTTTTCTCCAAGTACTGCTTGTGCTTTTGCTCCAATGTCAAATAAAACATTTTTGCGTGACAATGCAAGAATTTTTGCATCCATTTCATTTCCTTTTTGGATGTTTGAAAGAGAACTTTTTTGTAATAAAAGTTCCATAGGGTGGGTTTGGTTTGTGTTAGTTTCTATTTTTGTTGATTTTTTTGGCATCGAGAAATTCTCCTTTTCTATATATAAATATAGGTTATTAATATACCATATTTTAAAAAAAATTCAATAAGCAGGTTATGAGGCTACAACTGCTGTATCTCCTTTTGAGCTTGTGTATTTTTATCTATAATCGCCTTAAACGTTTCTATTTCTGCACCACTTACCTCTTTCATTACATCTGTTATTACTAATTTATGCTTTGCATTACTTTCTTTTAGTTTTGAAATAAAATCAGTTGAAGATGCAGCTCCTTGTTCTTTAGCTTCTTTCAAAAGTGATGGAATTTCTAAAAAATATTCTTCTGCTTTTAATAATTCTTTTTTTGATAAATCACCTTTACCTTTTTGCGCTAACTGCAAAGCTATTGCCATATGTTTATCTGACATATGTAAATATAATTGCGCTTTTTTGACATTATCACGTGTAGTAAATACTAACAGTGAATCTCTCATTTCTTTTACAAAATACAAGGGATGATCACTTAAAATTCCTGGGTAAGGTAACGGATACACAACTTCGGGCTCACTAATATTTAATGATTGTGACTGTGTAATAAACGCTAGTTGTGGAAGAAGGAAAAAAGAGAAAATAATAATCAAAAAAATTGAAAAAAACTTACGCATTGGCTTTTAAAACTGTTAATTAACTAATAAAACACAAACCCGCTCTATCTTCTTTATCATATATATTGTACATGATAAAAAAGCCTAGACGCGGGGATCGTGTAAATAATATTCTTATTTAACTCTTCTTTTAAGACTTTTACCTGCGGTAAAACCAGGAGTTTTTGTTGCAGGAATTTGAATTTCAGCACCTGTTTGAGGATTACGACCTTTTCGTGCAGCTCTTCCTCGAACTAAGAATGTACCAAAACCAGTTACTACAACTTTTTCTCCTCTTTCCATTGCATCTGCAACGGTTCCAAAGATTGCATTTACTGCATCTTTAGAAGCTTTTGAGGTAAGTCCGGCTTTTTTTGCAACTTGTGCAATTAAATCAGCTTTTGTCATGTTTGTTATTTTCACCTCCTTTCGCAAATTTGTGTGTCCTGCCCTTTAGAGCGCAGGACTAAGACATAAATAATATCTCAATAAAAGATTATCCCGAATAAGGCTTCTTGTCAATCCCTATTTAGAATATCTTATTGTTACAATCTATATCAATTGAATTTTGCTGTTGCCTCTGCTCTTGATTCGCGAAGGATAGTGATTTTAATCTGTCCTGGAAAGACATCGAACTTTTCTTCTAATTCCTCTTTAATTTTTGCGGCTAATACTTTAGCATCATCATCTGATACTTCATCTGGCATTACAATTACCCGTAACTCACGACCTGCCTGTAGTGCATATACATCTCGAACACCCTTTTTAGCGCGTGCTGTATCTTCAATAGTTCTAATTCTCTTTAAGTATTCTTGGAAGTCTTCATGGCGTGCACCTGGTCTTCCGCCAGATACTGCATCAGAAATGTACACAATTATTGATTCTAGAGATGAAAACGGAACGTCTTCGTGATGTTCGGCAATTGTATCAATAACCTTCTTAGGAAAATTATGTTTTTTAAGAAGTTCCACACCAAGATCGACATGAGAACCTTCTTTATCGGTTATAACTTTACCAATATCATGTAATAAACAGCCAAGTTTTACTGTATTTACATCTGCTTTTAATTCATGTGCGAGAGAAACACCAATACGTGTTTCCTCTAGTGTATGCAGAATCATATTCTGTCCGTATGAATAGCGATATTTAAAATATCCTAACATTTGAATAATTTCACTTGGCAAATTAAATATACCTACTCTATGAGCTAAATCTTCACCAGCTTTCATAATAATCTGCTCTACTTCTTTACGTACTTTCTGAACAATTTCTTCAATTCTTTGTGGTTGAATTCTTCCATCTTTAATAAGTCTTTCTAAAGAAATTCTTGCAACTTCACGACGCACAGCATCAAAGGATGAAAGTCTAATAACACCTTCTTCTTCTAAATCAACATCGATACCTGTTGCAAGTTCAAACGCACGAATATTTCGTCCATCTTTACCAATAATTCGACCTTTATAATCATCACTTGGAAGTTGTACAACTGAAAGTGTATATTCTGATACATACTCTGTTGCTCCATAACGCATTGAATCTATTAAAATTTCTTTAGCTTTTTCTGTAGTTGTTTGTTTAATCTCTTCTTCAGATTCTCGAATACGTTTTGCAATTTCTCCTTTTAATCTATCTTCCCAAGCATTCAAAAGAATTTTTTTTGCTTCATCTTTTGTCATTTGGGAAATTTTTTCTAGCTTCATTAAAATCTTTTCTTTACTTTCTTCGTAATCTTTTTTTAATTTTTCAAGTTGTTTGTTTTTTTCTTCAAGATCACGATTTTGCTTATTAACTTGATTTTCACGTTCTTCAAGCATTTGTTCTTTACGTGCTAATCTTTTTTCAAGCTCAATTGTTTCTGAAACAGCTTTGGTTGCATTTCTTTCAGCTTCTTGTTTAATTCTTAATGCCTCTTCATTGGCTTTTAACACTACTTCCTTAGCTTCGTGTTTTGCTTTGAGAATTTCTTCTTGTCTTTGTTTTTTAAATAACGAATTTAATAATGACTTAAACATATAAATTTATACTGTTGAAGTGGGTGATGAGGTTCGTTTTTACCCAATCATGAAAGATTACGTTAGGGTAATAATGGAATGTTCACTAAATAAATATTTCATACGAACTTTAATAAAAGTAATTATTTGATGTGCTAATGCACCCTCTTCTAAATTTTAACTACCTAATTTTACTCTTAGGACTCCAATTCTTCAATCGTTTTTTTTACAATGCTAAAAGAGAAACCCCTTCTTTGTAAAAAATCTGAGGCTTTTTTAAATCTTTTTAAGGGAATTAGATGCTGATAAATACTCCATTTTTTGAGAAGGGCTTTTTTTGCGAGAGCGTATTCATCTAAAGAATGTTCATCAAAATAATCTTGGATTTTTGTTTGATTGACTCCTTTTTGTTGAAGTTCCTGTGTTAATGCAAAAACACTTTTAGGTTTAGCTTTACTTCTGGCGTTAACGTATTCTTCAATAAATAAATCATCATTAATATACTTATCTTGAATTAATCTTTTTATAACTTCTTTTACATATTCAGTTGGAAACCCTCTTTTTTCTGCCTTCTGCATGAGATACTTTTTTACTTCATACTCCGTCCGCATTCGATATGACAAATATCGATAAGCATCATTTAAGAGTTGTATAAACTCTTTTTTTGTTTCCATGACTAAAATTATTCAATTTCTTCCTCATTTTTTTGTTCTACATCTTTTTCTACTGGTAGCTCTTTAGGTTCTTTAGAATTGAGCTTTGCATAAACTTCTTTAATAATTTTATCTTTTAGTTTAGTATCTTTTTGTAGTGCAACTTTGGCTTGTTCTATACCTTGTCCAACAACAACACCTTCATACTTTAAGAATGCGCCACTTTTTTCTATAACATTTTGTGCGACTGCCATATCAATTATGGAACCTAATGTGTCAACACCTTCAGCATTAATAGTAAATTCTGCTGTCTTAAATGGTGGAGCAACTTTATTTTTAACTACTTTTACACGTACTCGGGATCCTATTACTTCTTCACCTTTTTTTATTGTTTGAATTTTTCGGATATCCATTCGTACTGATGCATAAAATTTCATTGCAAGTCCACCAGGGGTTGTTTCTGGATTTCCAAACATAATGCCTATTTTTAATCTAAGTTGATTTGTAAATACGATTGTAGTTTTCGATTTAGAAACAACAGCTGTTAATTTACGAAGTGCTTGAGACATAAGTCTTGCTTGTAAACCCATTTGTGAATCTCCCATTTCTCCTTCAATTTCTGCTCGTGGGACAAGTGCAGCTACAGAATCAACAATAATTAAATCAACTGCTCCAGATCTTACTAATGTTTCTGTAATTTCTAAGGCTTGTTCTCCTGTGTCTGGTTGAGAAATAAGTAACTGATCGAGATTTACTCCTAATAATTGTGCCCAAGCAGGATCCATTGCATGTTCTGCATCTACAAAGGCTGCTGTTCCACCTTCTTTTTGTATTTGAGCAATAAGAGATAATGTTATTGTTGTTTTTCCCGAAGCTTCTGGGCCATAAATTTCAATAATTCTACCTTTTGGAACACCACCAACTCCTAATGCCATGTCTAATGGCAAAATTCCTGTCGGTATTTTTTCAACAGCTGCAGCTGGTCCTTCACCCAACTTCATAATTGCTCCTTTTCCAAACTGTTTACGAATTTGTTCTATAGCAAGATCCATTGCTTTTGTTTTTGGATTATTTGTTTCTTTTGTATCTTTTGTAGGCATAAAAACTTACATAAATGTATAACGTCTACATTATGACAAAAGAAAAAATAAAAAGCAATTACTTAATGTAAAAGAAGAGTATGAAAAAAAAATAAAGAATTAAGATTTTTTTCTTAAGTATGCGCCAAGAGTGAGTGCTGAAAAAGCTAAAGGAATAATAAGAGTAGAAGCTCCTGTTTCTGGAATTCTTGTTATACCACTATTTGCAATTGTTGTTGTTTCACCTGTTTTATTATTAACATAAATAGCAGATGAATTTCCTTGATTTTGAGCATTATTAACTATTTGTTTAACTTGTGTTGGTGATGTAGTAATAGTTATTACTTTAGATGGAGTTGGTGTTGGGGAATTTCTATTAAATAAAAATGCGAGTGGATTCCATCCTTTTGATGCACCACTTGTAGGAGTTGGTGATGCTGTTGGTGTTACAGTAGATGTAACAGTTACATTTGTTCCGTTTTGTGTGATAGTTGCAGATCGAAATCTACTGCCAATCCACACAAACACTAAAATAAGAACAATAAAGCCGATAACCAAAGAAATTAATCTATTAAATTCCATATCTGAAATATTATATCAAAAGACAATGGTTATTTCAACCTATAATAAATTTACTTACTAATCTCTTGCAAGTGTTATAGCAAATACTTTTCTAGCTCCATTTTGTTTTAGAGTTTTTGCAGCTTCTTTACATGTACTTCCTGTAGTATATACATCGTCAACGAGAACAATAATCTCATTATTTGTTAATGGTTTTTTTACTATAAAAGCATCTGCAATGTTTTTGATCCTTTCCAACTTATTTTTCATTAATGCTTGTGGTTGTGTGTTTCTCTCCCTTTTGAGTACATCTATTTTTTTGTATTTTAATAATTCTGATAAATAATCCTCTAGTGGTTCTATTTGATTATAACCTCGTTGTTTTAATCTTAAATTGTGCAAGGGAATTTTCTGAAGATAAACAATTCCGTGTTTTTTTTTAAAATCTCGTAAGTTGTTTACTATTTCATTTGGAATTAAGTTGATGATTTCGTCCCAAACTGAATAAACAAGATTATATTTCAATGATTTAATTGTTTTTTTTAATATATTTTTGTATTGAAAAAAGCTTATAACACCATCTAAATCATTAGAACACCATTGGTGATTTAAACCCATATCTGATGGTCTGTTACAAACTGAACAAAAATTATTACGGAAAGGAATTATAAACTTTTGACAATCATGACAAATATATCTTCCAAATTTTCTACAACCAATACAAAACTTCGGAAATAGTAAATCAAAAATCATATTTTAATTATATATCTATCTGTTAAGAAGCTCTAATTCATTTGCGTGTAAAACATCCGATTGATCTCTGAAAAATACATGTTAATATGTTTATTACTTGTGGATAAGTTATCCACATTTTATTCTCTTTTATAATAAAGATCTATGCTATCATCTTTTTGGAATACCTTTTTAGAATCAAAAAAAGAAATTAAGGATAAAAACCCCATCTATTTCTCTATTTTGAAAGATCTTATCCCCATAGAACTAAAAGAAGACGAAGTTGTTTTAGGTTGTACCAGTGTTGGCGCAAAAAATTATCTTGAGAAAAAAAAGCTTGAACTAGAGCAAATGGTTTCTATACATGTTGGTAAAAAAACAATAATTACATTACAAGTATTAGAAAAGGATACGAAACAAGAAGACACTCCTCTACTCACGTTTCAACCGTCACAAGAAGATAGATATCGAAAAGCTGGACTTAATAGTAATTACACATTTGAAACATTCGCAGTTTCTTCAACAAATCAGGTTGCTTTTGCCGCTTCTCAAGCAGTAGCTCAGAGCCCAGGTGTTTCATATAATCCCCTTTTTTTGTATGGCGGTGTTGGTGTAGGAAAAACACATTTAGCTCAATCAATTGCACATGTACTTCTAAAAAATAATTCTGAGGGAAGGGTTTATTTTTGTTCAGGAGAAAAGTTTATGAATGACCTTATTGAGTCAATTAGAGAAAAATCTACACCAAAGTTTAGAAAAAAATATCGTTCACTTGACCTTATTATTGTTGATGATATTCAGTTCATAGCAGGTAAAACAACAGTACAAGAAGAGTTTTTTCATACATTTAATAGTATTGTTTCTGCGGGTGGACAGGTTGTTTTAACCTCAGACAGACCGCCACATGAAATACGGAATTTAGAAGATAGATTAAGATCTCGTTTTTCTGGCGGCCTTATAGTTGATATTCAACAACCAGATTTTGAATTAAGAACAGCAATTGTACTGATAAAAGCTAAAGAGAAAAATATAGCAATAGATATTGATGCAGCAAAGGCAATATCAGAAGCTGTTTTAGACACGCGCTCACTTGAAGGAACATTATTGTCATTATATGCGCGTAGTATAAATTCAAATAAACCTATTGATCTTGATGTTGTAGAAAGCTTTTACAAAACAAATACTGAAAAAACAAAACAAAAAGTATCACCACAAGATATAATTAAGGCTGTTTGCTCTTACTATGATATAAAACAATCTCATCTTAAAGGTTCGTCCCGTGCAAGCAAAATTGCGTTAACAAGACAAATAGCAATGTACTTATTGCGAACAGAGCTTAATTTAAACCTAGAAGAGGTTGCATATTTAACAAAACGAAAAGATCATACCACAGTTATACATGCTGTTAACAAGATTCAAAGTATGTTAATTAAGGATACTTCTTTTAAGGAAGAGGTTGATATGATAGTTAATTCCGTGCGTTCATCAACATAGTTTCCACGCGTTATGAACACTGTTTTTTGCCGGTTTATTTTGTCTTGAAAATCCGTATAGTTTTTTATACACTTATGCACAGCCTCTAATACTACTAATTTTAAGATACTAAAACCATGAACATCACACTTGATAAGGATATAATTTTAAATAAATTAATAACAGCAAATAAATTTGTATCAGATAAATTAAATGCAGCAAATGCATTACAAGGTATATATTTATCATTTGAAGAAAAAGAATTACATTTATACTCTACAAATCTTACTGTGTATTATCACACAGTTATACAAGCAGATATTCAAAAAGAAGAACGTGGCGTTATTATAGAACCTCGTAAGATTATTGAATTTCTTCAGTTACTCCAGCCAGGAAAAATAGAAATATCTATAACAGACAACCAAATACAGATATCACAACAAAAGGCAAAAGGAATATTTCCTGTAATGTCATCAGAAGATTTTCCATTACCACCAGACCTACAAGAAGAAGAACATAAATTAAATAGTTCTTTTCTTGTTGAAAGTTTACCTTTCATTTTATTTACCGCATCTTCTGATGATTCTCGCCCAGTTTTAACTGGTATCAACTTTGTTGTTTCTGAAGATGAACTTATTGTTGTATCAACTGACGGATTTAGACTATCTTTCTTAAAAGAAAAACAAAAAGGTGATTTTTCAAATATGATTATTCCTGCAGATTTTTTACAAGAAATTGTTAAAAATGCAAAGAATGTTAAAGAAGTTTCTTTTATATATTCAAAAAAAGAAAATATAGTACTGTTTAAAATTGAAAATGAAGATTTTTATTCACGTTTAATTGACGGTGAATTTCCTCCGTATGAACGTGTTATTCCAGCAGAGAAAAAAACAACTGTTGAGTTAAACAGAGAAGAATTATTAAGAAATACAAAGTTAATCTCTATTTTTGCAAGAGATTATTCAAATGTAATAGTGTATGAATTTACAAAAAATGGACTTGTGTTACGGCCAAAAGAAGAAGGAAACAAAGACAATTCAACACTACAAGAAATAGTATTTGAAGGTGAAGATCAAACTGTGGCCTTCAATTATAGATATGTTATAGACTTTCTTAATAATGTAAAATCTGAAGAAATTGTTATTGAAATGCTCAGATCTGATGCCCCAGTTGTATTTAAAGCAAAAGGCAACGAACAATTCTTTCATATAATTATGCCGATTAGAATACAAAACTAATCCTGTATAATGAGTATATGGATGAATTAAGTAAAAAAGACCGTTACACAATAGCAATATCAATTAAATCTATTGTGTTTTTTACTCTTATCCCTCTAGGCATTTATTTATTATGGATGGTACGGGATCTCCTTTTCTCTCTTCTTATTGGATTTATCTTAATGAGTGCTTTAAAACCAGCAGTTAATTATTTGATTCAAAAAAAACTCTCAAGAACTGCTGCGGTTATTTTGATCTATTTATTGTTTATATTATTCATAATTGCCCTTTTTTCTCTTATTATTCCTCCTATTATTTATGAAACATCTGTTTTAATTTCAAGTCTTCCATATGCACTTGAAAATTTAATGCCACAAATTAGTAACTTTGTTGATTCTACGGATCTAACAGGATTTGTTCCAAACGTAACTACAAACATTTTTAGTATTATCTCTTCTATCTTTTCAAATGCATTGTTTGTTGTTACGACATTGTTCTTTGGACTTTATTTATTATTAGAAGAAAATTTATGGGAAAAGATTTTAAGTAAGTATTTAAAAAAAGAAACAACAAAAAAAATTATAACAATTATAGAAAAGGCTGAAAAAAGAATGTCTTCTTGGTTTTGGGGAGAACTTACCTTAATGACAGTGGTGGGGCTTCTTACTTTTTTTGGATTACACCTAATAGGTATGGGAAAATATGCCGTTCCCCTAGCTGTCCTAGCTGGATTATTAGAGGTTGTCCCTAATATCGGACCTGTTATTTCTTCAATTCCCGCAATAATTCTTGGTTTTGTTTATTCGTCTTTTACTGGATTTGCAGCGATGGCCTTATATGTTGTTGTTCAACAGTTAGAAAACACATTAATTGTTCCACTTATAATGAGACACGCAGTTGGCTTAAACCCTATTCTAACACTCATAGCATTGATTCTGGGAGGACGATTAGGTGGTATTCTAGGTGTTTTATTGGCTATTCCCCTGTTTCTTCTTATTGAAACTATTGTAAGTGAAGTGTTTCATCAAAACTCAAAATCGTAACTGCGGGAAACCAGCGGTTTAAATGCGGGAATTAAATTTTGCGTTAATACTTCGGAAAATATGCGGTAATAACCAATTCGGTAAATCAGCGTTAATTATACGGGAATTAAGATCCTAGAATTTTTTTTGTTTCAACTTTGTATAATTCAACATGAGGTTGATCAAAGGTATTTACTCCAATAAGCTTTCCTAAAAACATCATCTCCATCATCTTAAACTGCATAAATTCGGCAATTGATACTTCCGATATAAAATCAAAAACAATTTCTGTAAAAGGAAGCTGTTGTTTTTGATATGCAATTTTTGTTCCATTTATAATGGCTTCCATAATACTGTGGACGGATTTACCCTTAATAGCAGTAACTAAATTAAACGTAGGTATTTCTGGAACTACTGTATTGTGTTTATCCGATACTCCATATATGAATGTAGTAATTTTGTCTTTTCTTCCTCCTAAATATAATTGTCCAACAGAATGAAGATCTGTAGAACCAATAGAAACCGTTGGTGTCATACCTTCACCATCCTTACCTATACTCTCCCCCATGAGTTGTCTATACCATTTCCCCATTGATTCTAATTGAGGAAGAAAAATAAAATTATCATTAATATTTTTTCCATTTTTATAATGTAAATACAATATAGATGCAGAAATCACAGCCTGATTTTTATGAACATCTTTTTCTAGAGCTGAATTCCTAACTGTTTGAATAGTTTCTTTAATTTTTTCAATATTAAAACCTAATATAGCCAAAGGAAACATTCCAACTGCTGAAAATACCGAAAATCTACCACCAACTTTTTTAGGCAAACTTAAAAAATCTATTTGTTTTTCTTCAGCAATTTTCTGCATCTGAGATCCTTCGTCTGTTGTTATGACAATTCGATCATCTATTGATCCAAATTGTTCAATACACGCTTTGTAAACAACCTCTAAATTAGTTGCTGTTTCTGTTGTTCCACCAGATTTACTTATTGCGTTAATCAAAATTTCATTTTTTGAATGTAAACTCTTAATAAGAGTACATATTTTTGCTAGCACTTCTTCATCTTGTGTATCTAAAAAAATAACTTTAGGTAATCGTTGAGGTTGTAATATGTCATAAAAGCCATATAAAGCATCGTAAAATGCTTTTGTACCTAAATTAGAGCCACCTATACCAATTACAATTAAATAATTAAGTTCATTAGTTTTTTTCTTATCAACAAGCTTTCTAACTTTGGAAATAAGCTCCGAATCAAATGGTAGATTCATGGAAGCTTCATCCGATTCATAATTATTTTCTATAGCAACCTTGTTTAGGTGTTCTAAGTAGGAAGACAATGTATTTGCTGTTTTCATTATCTCTTCTTCAGAAATAAGAGATGTGTTTTTATAGTTAAATTTCATAGTAAATATTAAAAATTAAATAGAAATATAGGTTTTTAAAATAATTGTTTTTTCAAAAGGTTTAATTTTATAAGAACCTACTGCAAAAGGAATAAAACAAGAATGACCTTTTGTAATAGTTACTGAACCATTCTCTGATACTATTTCTGCACTTCCTTCTTGAATATAAAGATGCTGAAATGAATCAATTATTGTTTCGGTATGTATTTGTTCTATTTCAAGAATATCTAATGAATAATAAGGAGTGTGTAATAAATTATTTCCATATCGAACTCTTTTTAGATTGTTTATGTTGTTCATTTCTGGAGAAGTATCCATAAATTGAAAATAATCATTTACATGTATCTCTCGAATTGAACCATCTTCTTTTATTTTTCCTTGATCAAATCCACGAATAGTACAAAATTCATCCATAACATCCACCTGAACTTCATACACAATATTTCCTAAAGGCATTTCTGGATTTTCTTCCCAAGAATGGTGTACTCCACCCTGACTCAAATCAATTAAATCATATTTATTTGTTTTGTATAAGTTTATAAATTGCCATGGATTTTGTTCTTTAATATATTTTTGTGCTTCTTCACGTGCTTTATTAATATCTTTATGTCCCGATGATACTAAGTTACTCAATTCCCGCATTTTTTCCTCAATATTAACGCATACTGTTTTATAGGTTGATATATCAATCCCTTCCTTAATTCCACAACTAATATATCCATCTTCCAAAAAATACCAAGACTCTGGTTTTGGTTTCCATCGTGCGTGTTGGGTACCTGGTTTAATATGAAGTTGAAAAGAGTTGCCCCGAGCTTGATTTAATTTAATTAGCAATGGCATTTTGCCATATTTTTTAAATATTTCCCCGCCTAAAAGATCAACTGGATTTTTTTTTATAAGAGCAGATAAAGATATAGTATCGGTTAGAGTAGAGGAGAAGGTTGGATGTGAAGAGTTTGTAATTGATTCGGTAAGAAGTGTTTCTCCATATAATTCGTAACTTTGACCTATTTTTGTGTTTTTAAGCTCTTCTTTTTCCTCCCAATTTTTAATTTTTAGAATATAATCACCGCCCCAAGTAGGTTGTTCAATGAGTGTTGGAATAATGAGATATGGTTTATTCATAAAACGAATCTATTATAGTCGATAAATTATATTTGCGCTTTGATATTTGACGTTTATAATGAATTGTATAACATGTTTAATAGGAAAGGTGAAATTTCTACAATCATTATATTAGGAACACTTGTTGTAATGGGTGTTGCGGCTTTAATGAGTTCTACAGTAAACAATCAAAAACAAATTACTAATGCTCGTGCAGCTGGAGTTTCTTGTAGTAATAATCCTGTCCCACCCCCAGATGGAGGTTACACGTGGGTTGCTAATTGTTCTAGTAGCTGTACTACAAATGCTAATTGTCCCCAAAATACTTCAGATCCATCTAATGTAAATCCAAGTACAAGTAATTGGTGTTATGAATTTGCAGAAGGAGCAAGATGTATGCAACTTCAAAAAGGGACTGGCAGTATAACACCTTTAAATAATAATCCCACCCCAGCTGGTTCTAATAACTCAACAAATACAGGCGGGACGATTTGTTCAGTTGCTACTGGTTGTGGAGGAGCTTGTAATTCTAATATGAATCAAGGTTGTGGATATGGAGGATGTCGAGCGTGGGAAGATTGTGTAAATAATACATGTATAGACACAACAAATTTAGGTACACAATCAGCAGGAGAAAATGCATGTAATGGTTTAGCAACTGCAGATTCTCCACAAAATAAGCCATCAACCACCACGACTGGCGGTACAGATAGTGGTACAAAAACAAATCCTAC
This sequence comes from uncultured Gammaproteobacteria bacterium, assembly GCA_964610165.1. Taxonomy (GTDB): domain Bacteria; phylum Patescibacteriota; class Microgenomatia; order UBA1406; family GWC2-37-13; genus MFZZ01. The sequence goes on along the minus strand of CAZSUZ010000005.1, from coordinate 23,029 downwards.
TGCACCTACATCTGTAACTCAAACACCAAACCCTACATCTTCAACAAGTGGTTCTAATCCAAATTCAAAACAAACACCCACAATATTACCGACTGTTCCTTCAACACCGTCTGGCAATCAACCAGTTGCAACAAATCCCTCATCTGCATCTACTTCGTGCGGAATCGGTCAAAAATGGTGTCCAGATATTAATAAGTGCGCTCTGGAGTATCTTCCTTGTCCAACACCTACATCACCAGATAAACAGTTAAATACAGTTGAAGGTGTCCCAGCAAAACCAACACCAACTTCGAGTCGTGTTCAAGTAACCCTTGGTGTTCCTCCAAATACACCAACACCAACAAGATCGGCTGGCGGAACAACTTCAACTAAAAAAGTAAAGATATATCAAACTATTGAGAGCAGAGTCTGTACTGGAAATGTTACCATTGATAATGGATGTATAGATTTATATGGTTATTATAATCTGTAGTATATGAATAGTAAAAAAACACCAACTAGAATAAAAATCTTTATATCATTAATTGCATCATTGGCATTAGTAACTTTTGTAACTCCAAAAGTGTTTATTGCCGATTCAACACAGATAAATCCTGGTTTTCTTGTTCAGTTGAAAATAATACCCTATACAGCATATGCATATTTAAGATATCCTGTAAATGCAGAACAACGAACAAGTCTTATAGATACAGCTGGGATACAAACAGTCAAATCAGAAGAAGATATTGAATACAGACCAATTGCAGGTGGGATTTATGCAGCTGAGAACCCTGAGACAGGTGAGACAGTTGTAAAAATTGAAGCAGGCACAGAACTTGAAGTTAAGACAATAAAAACTGATGATGGGAGTGAAATAAAAGTTTATGTTCCTATAAGGTAAGCTTGTTCAAATAAAAGAAGTTATATAATATAAATATATGTATTTTGGTCCATTTTTTTTCGATACAAAAGAAATTTTTCTTATTTTAGCAACGTTGTTACTTGGTATGGCTATGTTATTTGGTTGGCCATTATGGGGTTTTGATACGGAAGTTTTACTTACACTTGTAGTATTAATTCTATTTACTAAAGGATTACTTCCGGCAATTCATAATGAAGCTTTTTTTATTTTGGCTGTTATAACTATTTTTCTTACATTATATTTGCCAATTTTCCAGGTGATTCTATTTTATGTTGTAACATTCGTCTTTTTCAGACTTCTACGTGTAATTTAATATTGTATAATGTGTAGAGAATGAAACAGCAATTCTTTATCTACGCTCGAGCCTTCAGATTTAATCAATGGATTAAAAACCTCATTGTATTTGCAGCGATTTTATTTACCGGAAAATTATTTGATGGCCAACTTTTTCTTAATGCTACCTATGCTTTTCTTATTTTTTGTATTTTATCTTCTGCTTCATATGTTTTGAACGATATTATTGATTACCAGTATGACAAAAAACATCCTATTAAAAAATTCAGACCACTTGCATCTGGTGCAATAAGTATTCCACAAGCAACATTTGCATTATTTATTCTCACAATATCGGCTCTCATTTTATCTCTCTATTTTTCAATTTCTTTTTTTGTATTATCTGTTTCTTTTCTATTCCTTCACTTTTTTTACTCTTTATATTTAAAACGGTTTCCTGTTATTGACATTTTTACGATTTCTTTTTCATTTGTACTTCGTACGTGGGGTGGTGTAGTGGCAACTGGGTATCATGTGCCAATTTGGCTTTTAATGACAATCTTTTTTATATCTTTATTTATGGCAACTGTTAAACGTCATGCTGAACTGGTTACACAAGGTGGAGAAACAAGAGTTTCTTTATATCGTTATAAAGGCCATATGTTGTATTTTTTATCTACTACATTTGCAACGCTTACTATTGTTTCTTATGCCCTTTACACATATACACTTTATATTGATCCATCACAACAGGCTATATTTCAAGAAAGTACAACAACAATTAATCAACAATGTGAAAAAAAAGGTATGACCGATAAAGAGAAGAAGGAATGTAGAGAGAATGATATTACTCGTATTATTCCTCAAATGTTTCCTTCAATAGAAGCAAGAAAATTGATGATGGTAACAATTCCATTTGTTGTTTATGGTATAGCACGATATGCACAACTTTTATATGAAAGAGAAGAAGGAGAAAGACCAGAAAAAATTATTACGACAGATAAACCACTTATTTTTACAATACTTCTGTGGGCTATTGGAGTTGTACTTCTTATATATGTCTTTTAATTTGCTGGAATATTACATTCAATATATCCATTCCACCACATTTTAATCGGATAAGTGTTAGTTCCTACACACTCAGCTATGTTAGAAGATATTTTAGTTATAAATATGTTTCTATCACCATGCGGTCCAGTAGTTGGATTAATATCTGGCGGATCAAAATCATTTGCAAATTCTATTTTTACGGTCGTTGGAGAACTTAAATTGTTTGCAAATGGAATTATAAATTCTTTTTCTTCGGTAGCAGTATTATTCATAGTAAATGTTTCCTTTAATTCATTGTTTATATAAACTCTCATTTCAGCGTATGAAACAACACCTGCCGAATCTATAGCTTTAGTTCCATAAGCTTTTATCTTTATTTCAGGGGATCTGCTAAACCCAGGAATGCGTAAAATATCTCCTGCAATAATATTAATGAGTAAAACGGCTGACAATGTAAATATAAGACCCACAATAGCTCCAATAATATAACTTTTGCCTCGGCTAATTTGTTCTGGTACACCTTGCGCTGTTATAAGTAAAAATGCACCATATACTAAAGATATAAAAGATAATGTACCAACAATTGGAAAAATAAGTCTTGTCAGAAGGAAGTTTAAAACACCACCCGGTGCAGATGGATCAGAAAATGAGCCATCCCCTACATCTAAACATCCTAGTTGTGTATAGTATTTACCAGGAGATTTATATTTTGGTTCCATTTTACCAGTACTAGCATTTCTTTCTAATTCTAAGGTTTGTCCAGAAGTTGAATTGGTACTTGCACTAGGGTAAACACACTCTCTACATGATTCCCAGTTATCAGGTGCTGTTCTTCCGACGCAGTATCCACAAGCATCACATTCAGCCTGCGCATTTACTGATGGTTGTAATAAGAAAAATCCCATTAATAGAAAGACTATTATAAGTAGCTTTTTCATAAAAGTAAGTATACAGCAATTGTTAATTTGATTTAAACAGATTTTACTAACGTATAAGACATGGGTATAATGAACTTATGAGACGTTTTTTAGTAGTCGTTATTGTATTGTGTCTTGTTTTTAGTAGTCTTGCCAGTACAAGTCTTTTTGTATATGCAGATGAACTAGAAGATATAAATAAAAAGCTTGATGAACTTAACAAAGCACTAGAGTCTTCTAAAAAAGCAACTTCAACTAATGAACAAGAGTTGGTAAATCTTAATACGCAATTAAATGGTTTAAAAAATCAAGTGGCACAAATAGAAATAGATATTCAAGATAAAGAAAAAGATATTGAAGAAGGAGATAAAAAATTGAAACAACAAAAAAATTTACTAGATCAACGTATAGCTTCTTATTATAAAAATAAAGGTAAAGTTACCGATGGTATTTTGCAACTACTAGTAACAGATAACCTAACACTTTTCTTGAAACAATTTACTTATCAACAAACACTTTTGAATGATGATCGTAATACCATAGTTAGGATTGTTACACTGGTGAAAGATTTAGAAGAAAAAAAGGAAACATTAGAAGATGAAAAAGCGAGACTTGAACCTATTAAAGAACAAATTGCAAAACAATCCGAGTTTCTATCAGGAGAAGTCGCTTCAGCAAAAGAATATCAAGGTAAACTTCAAGGAGAAATAGCGTCATTATCCTCTAGACAGCAAGAAATTTTAAATGCAAGAAGTGGTAGTTTTACTGCCAATATTGGAGATAGTGAATTGGCAGATGATTATAATGCATCCATTAAAGGCTTCCGCGAATCCGCACCAAGTGGGTATTTTGGTGTATTTGCATTTGGAGCACATACACACCGTAAAGGTATGAGTCAATATGGAGCAAGAGGAAGAGCTCAATCTGGACAAGATTTTAAGGCAATATTAAAGGCATATTATGGTAAAGAACCAGTTGGTAAAGATACTGGTGGGACAATTAAAGTTGCCGGTTATGGAGAAATAGATTTTGAAACTACTTACCTATATGGAATCGCTGAAATGCCATCATCTTGGCATGCAGAGGCTCTAAAAGCTCAGGCGGTTGCAGCTAGAACTTACGCATATAGACATAAAATTCAGGGAACTGAAATTTGTACCACAGAAGCGTGTCAAGTATTTAGAAAAGACAAATCAGATAATCCTCCACAAGAATGGAAAGATGCAGTAGATCAAACAAAAGGACAAGTATTAGAAGATGTAGTTACATATTATGCTTCAACCCATGGAGTATACGTTGCATCTCTGAATGCATGGGATACCACAGATGGTGGTGGCGGAGGTAATTTTGTTGATAAATCTTATGAAAAACTTGGTGGATCTCCATGGGTTTATAAAGCATGGTATACGCAAGGATATAGTGTTAGTAGTGACAAATGTGGTAGATCAAATCCTTGGTTGAGTCCATCAGAAATGGCAGATATTATTAATGCTGCCATGGTTATGACACGTAGTGGTTCTGGGGCAGATACTGGTCGTGTAACACCAACTACAACTTCATGTCAACCTGGTAACCCTTATAATCAAGATGAATTAAGACAGGTGTCTGATAGTTATGGAGGTGGTATTAGTACCGTTACTGGAGTAAGCGTAAGTCAAGGTGATGGTACAACTAATGAAGTAGTTTTTCAAACAGATAAAGGTGAAAAAAGATTAAGTGGTGCAGATTTTAAGAAAGGATTTAATCTTCGTGCTCCCGGTTATTTAGCTATTCCACAGTATCAATTTGCTTTCTTTAATATAGAAAAGAAGTAGCTTCTTTTAGTAAAAATCCACATTGTCCCAAGAGACAAGATTGTAATAATTAAAAATAATCCCCACCAAGTAAATTGTTTATATTTTGTAACTTCAACAAAGATAAATAAATATAAAAAGTGAATAAAAAATATTTCATAAGAATATTTACTTGCAAAGCTGAATAATGCATGTGTTTTATATTTTTTAAGGTTAATGAATTCATACATTAATATAAATATAGATATACAGAGCAATCCATAAGATAAATAAAATATATTAGGTGGATATTTATTTTCAGTGAAGGTTAGAGTGTTATTTTGATTCTTTAATATAAATAAAGAAATGCCATATATTGCTGAATTTATTATTGCAGAGTATAAAAGAAAATGTATTTTATTTTTTGCATCAGTATAAAAATAAGTAAAAAATAAAACTAAACTCCAAGGTAGCCACATAATCCATCTAAAATGAACTGGAGAGTGAATGAATAGCAATACAGTTGAACTAACTATAGAAGCAATAAGTAATAACCAAAATAACATTGTATTTTTTAATGCTTTAATGAAAGGCATTAACACTAAAAAATAAAGAAATAACACAACTAACCAATTTAAATCTCTACCACCTTGTAATAATAACCATTTAAATATGCTTGATACAGAAAGTGGCTCTTGTTTTATTAATACAATAAAAGCGAAATAAAATAAAAGGAAAATATAATACGGGATTAACAATCTTTTAATACGTTTTATAAAATAAGTTAGAGAAAAAGATTCATCTTTTTTCCTGTCAAAAAAAATAAATGCAGAGCAGAAAACAAAAATTTGTACTGCAAATTGAGAATAATTAGCAAGAAGTTGAGCAGTTTTGATTGATCCAAAGTACGCATTTACATGAATTAAAATAATGATAATAACAGAAAATCCTCGTAAAAAATCAATTGTTGTATTTCTCTCCTGCATGAAAAACATTATAAATGTTATATCTTATATTATTGAGGTAAAATAAAAGAGTTATGGCAAATAACAGATCTTTATTGGTAGAAGTGTTAATGTTCCCACTAAAATTATTGGGATTTATTTTGCAAATTATTTTATTTGCAGGATTTATTATTGGCGGTTGGTTTTTTTTGCAAACTACTGGATTTTTTCCTGTTCAAGTACCTGTTTCAGGAGCTTCAATGTTGCCTACTTTACCTGAAGAAGGTTTTGTAGATTTTCAACGATATGTGCAAGATTCAAGATTTCAAAGTGTTATACCTCAACAAATTAAAAGAGGTGATATTGTAGTATTTGAAAATAAAAAAACTGCTGACGAGTTAAAAAAACAAGAAAAAGAAGAAAGTGGTTTTGTAAAACGAGTCATTGGCATAGCAGGTGATAACATTGTAATCAAAGATGGATTTGTGTATGTAAATAATGAACCTATTGAAGAGCCATATATTTTTAAATCCAGATCAACTTTTGGTGGAGCTAGTATTCAAGATTGTCAAGATACAGTAGTTCCCGATGGGAAACTGCTGGTATTAGGAGATAATCGAAAAGTAAGTTTAGATTCAAGACAAATTGGGTTAATAGACATAAAGGATGTTAAATACTATATTCCTTATGAAAAACAACCTGCACGTTTTGCTTCACAATGGAGAGACTCTTCTCATGATTTAGATAATCAAAACGAATCTATTTTTGATATTGACCAGTATGTGTCATTAATAAATGAAACGCGAAGTAAAAACGGACTAGAACCTTTGGTATATCAACCCAAACTTGAACAATCTGCAAAACTCCGATCAGATGTTATGTTTAAATATAATGATTTAGATTATGACGCTCCTAAAAGTGGATATACCATGAAAGAAGCAATGGATGATGTCGAGTATTCCAATATTACTTATAGTGAATTTCATATTGTTGGATATTATGATGCACAAGAATTATTTGATGCAATTTTAGAACAACCTAATAAAACAAGATTTTTATATGATAAGGATTTTGATGAAATTGGTGTTAGTACAATGGTTGGTTCGTTAAATGGTTGTCCTGTGCAAATGGTAGTACAGCATGTCGCTGGCTATGTACCTCCAAATTATGGTGATGGTGAAATTCAAAGTTGGACAGATGGTTTAATCAGATTACAAGAAGTACAACCAGGATGGGAAAGATTAAAAACATATCCAGAAATTTATGATCGATATAAAACAGATGTTGATCGTATCAATGAAATTATTGCAACGCGTATTTCACGCATGGAGCAAATTGTAAAGCGAATGAAGGCTAATGAATGGTTTACTGAAGAAGAAAGACAATGGGTTGAACAAGACGCAAAGTTAGGAGAAGAACAAAATGAACTATCAGATAAATTAAATGATATTCAATAGATTTTTATTTTATACTCATTCCTGCAATTTTCTCCATTACACTTCTATATGTCTGCCATTCACTTGCTGAAATATCGGAAAATAAATTCATAACTTTTTCTTCAAGATTTGTTTCTACTGAATTTAATTTTTTTATACCTTTGTCCGTTAGTTGGACAATTTTTGCTCGTTTATCTTGAGGATTGTCCATTGTTTTAATCATTTTTTGTTTCTCTAATTGAGATATAAGTTCGGTAACAAAAGGTGGTTCAACCCCCATTTTTTGTGCAACTTCAATAAAGCGGAGTCCTTCTTCATGTTTATGTAAGAGCCCTAAGATACTCCATTCAAGTGAAGAAAGTTTTTCTTCAAGAAGTTTGGTATTAAAATAGTTTTTGAGAGATCTATAGGTTTTTGCTTGTAAACGGATAAGCTCATATGTTTTTATATGTTCTTTTGTCCCTACAAGTCTTTGGAGTGCATTTTTTAACATATTTAGTTAAGTTTATTAATAATATATATAAGTATACATGTTCATTAACTTAATCAAAGCTTCCTATTATACCATTTTTGACAAAAAGATTGAAGCAAAGCTATTTTTATAATTAATATATATTATTCTAACTTGACTTTTAACCTAAAACGTAGAAAAATGAAGTATGCCTCAAGAACCATTAATACAATCTGCAACGCCTCTTCCAGAGACTATGAATCCTCAAGTGGTCTATTCTTGGAAAGCTCCACTACGTGCATATAAAAAAAATAATAAACGTGTTTTAAGGTTCTATATCGCTGTTGCATTATTGCTTACCATTATTATTTTTTTTATAGGTGACAGAATATTAATCATTCCAATCTGGTCAATTCTTTTTTTATTTTATGTTTTAACAATTACACCTCCACCAATTGTTGATAATAAAATTACGCGGTTTGGTATAGAAACTGCTGGCATTACATTGCGTTGGGAAGTGCTTTCACATTTTTACTTTACCCAACGATTTGGTTTTACTATTTTAACCATAATGACAAATCCACCATATAGTTTTCATGCTTATATGATTATTCCGTCCGACACCATTAAAAAATCTGTTATGAAGATTCTTGCTGAACACATTGTCTACCAAGACAAACCGACAGTTTCAATTACTGACCGTATGATTACATGGCTTTCTTATTTAATTCCTGAAGATGAAGAAGATACAAAACAACCACCCAAACAACATACTACAAAAAAAGACGATACGGGTTTAGAGCAAATTAAAGATACTCTTGCATCTTTTTTCCCAAAACAGAAGGGGCAATCTCCTTCACACCAAGCTTTCGTCCCCACTGAATAACACCTTCATCAGTACTTACTAAAAAGGCATCCTGTTCTTTAGCAAGCATAATAAGATCAAAATCTGCCAAACTATCTATAAAACCAGTTCGTAACGCATTTCTATATCTATTCCTAAAGTTTTTAACAATTTTTCCAATAGCCATTTGAAATTCTTTTTGAGCCAATGCTTCTTTACCCATAAACATCTCACCTGCATGTTTTATTTCTTCTTCTGCGACATCTTGACTTCGATAAGCTCTCTTTCTTGACTCTTCAATATATTCAGCAATAATGGAGGCATTTATCTGAAGATTTCCTAAATCTGGAGATTTAACTGTAATTTCACTAAAAAAATCTTTTAAAAATTCTTGTTCAGGATTTTCAAAAAAACTTTTTATTTCATCTACAATACGCGGTGGCATAATGAATAATGCTTTTCCTTTTATATTTTTTATGATGCTTGTGAGATTCCTTATAATAGTTTCAGTATCCTTCCCTATTCCAAGATTTGCTTCCATATTAAAAAATAAGTTTGTATCAATTATGTATGTTTCCATAAAAACAATTATATCAGAATGTAAAAATAATTCATGCTTTAAAGCTTCAATTCAATACAAACATGTTAATTGATATGTGTATTGGGGCTTTCGCTTAATGTTGTGTTTATTACATATCAAAAGTGTAAGAAACATACAACCCTATGGTTACTATATCGACATTGACACTACTGGTATTGTATCTAGTCCTTTATAAAAATCACAAATATATATATCTATTTAACAATACATATCATGAATACTGTTCAAAAAACCTATGAATTAGTTCAGGATTATTACAGGTTACATGCGAAAAATAAGCGGAAATTAATGATATATTTTGATATAATAAATACTATTGAAAACCCACAAGTAGTGGTATAGATTTGTTATACACCCAATATATGAAATGTTTATTTTGCCAATATACGAATACAGAAGTTATAGAAACAAGAGTATCAGATAATAAAAGTACAATACGAAGACGAAGATCTTGTCCTCAATGTAAAAGAAGATTTACAACATATGAGAGAGTAGAGGAATTACCTATACTTGTCATAAAGCGTGATCAAAAAAGAGAACGTTTTGACAGGAAAAAATTAAGAGATGGGATGTTTAAAGCAGTTGGTAAAACGACAGTTACTGCAGATCAAGTAGAAGAAATAGTTAATTTTGTCGAACAAGAGGTAACAAATGGTGGCAAAACAGAGATAGAAAGTCAACAAATTGGAAATTTGGTTGCAAGTAAATTAAAAGAGATTGATAAAGTTGCATATATACGATTTTCATCAGTATTTAAAAGATTTGTAGATTTAGAAGAATTTGAAAAAGAATTAAAAAAAATTAGTTAATTACAATACATTATTAGTTTATTGTTTTCATACTATATGAAATTAACAGGAGTATCAGAGAAGGTTTTTATAGACCGATATTCTCTAAAGGACAAACAAGGGAATGCTGTAGAAAAAACACCCGATGAAATGTGGCGTCGTGTTGCAAAGGCTGTTGCTGAAAAAGAAGCACCAGATCAGAGAAAGAAATGGGAAAAAGCATTTTATGATGCTATGGAAGATTTTAAATATGTTCCAGGCGGACGTATTTTAGCAGGAGCTGGAACAGGTTTTGGTGTAACTTTCTATAATTGTTTTGTTATTCCATCGCCAAAAGATTCCCGACATGGTATTCTTCAAACACTTGGAGAAATGATTGAGATTATGTCTCGTGGAGGAGGAGTTGGTATTAATATCTCTTCTTTAAGGCCTCGTGGTGCTCGTGTAGAAAAAGTAAATGGATTTTCTTCTGGTCCAATTAATTGGGCAGAACTTTTTTCACTTGCTACTAAAGATATTATTCAACAAGGTGGAACACGTCGTGGAGCCCTTATGCTTATGCTTCATGATTGGCATCCAGATATCGAAGAATTTATAACAGTTAAACAAGATCTTTCAAAAATTAATGGTGCAAATCTTTCAGTTTGTGTCTCAGATGTATTTATGGATGCAGTAAAAGCTGATGGAGATTGGCCTCTTATTTTTCCTGATAAAAATGATCCAGAATATGACACAGTATGGGATGGTGATATAGAAGCATGGAAAGCCAAAGGAAAGAAAATTAATGTACACAAAGTAGTAAAAGCAAGAAAGATTTGGGATCTTATTGGAGAAGCAGCATGGAGATCTGCAGAGCCAGGAGTTGTGTTTATGGAACGATATAATAAAATGCACAATAATTATTATTGGAACAGAATAATCTGTGTCAATCCATGTGGAGAAGAAGGTTTACCAGCTTGGGGTGTCTGTAACTTAGGATCAATTAATTTAGCAGCTTTTGTTAAAGGAAATGACATTAATACAGCAGCTGATTTTGATTTTGAAGGACTTCGTGAAGTTGTTAAAACAGCTGTACGTTTTCAAGATAATGTCGTTGATATGGATCCATATGTATTCCCAGGTATTAAAAAAACACAACTTGAAGGAGAACGTAGAATAGGCTTAGGGACAATGGGACTTGGAGATGCACTGATTAGACTTCATATCCGTTATGGCTCTGAAGAATCACTTAAGTTTATAGAAAAGGTTTATCAAATAATTTGTTATGAAGCCTATAAAGCATCTTCAGATTTAGGAAAAGAAAAAGGATCATTTAAGATGTTTGATGGTAAAAAATTCATAAAGAGTGGCTTTATGAAAACAATGCCTGCAGAAATTAGAAAGAAAGTAAAAGAAGATGGAATTAGAAACTCTGTTATTCTCATGCAGGCACCAACTGGTTCCACATCTCTTATGTCAGGAACAACATCGGGTATTGAACCAGTATATGAATTTGAATTCATCCGACGTGATAGATTGGGTGAGCATGCTATTCGTCATCATCTATATGAAAAATGGTATGAAGAACATGGCCGCGATTTAGAAGCAGGAAAAATTAAAAGACCAGAATGGTTTGTATCAGCAAATGATTTAAGTCCTGAAGACCATGTTTTAGTTCAGGCAGTTATTCAGAAATATGTTGATGCTTCTATTTCTAAGACAGTAAATGCTCCAGAAACGCATACAGTAGAAGATGTAAAAAGACTTTATACAATGGCGTATGAACAAGGATTAAAAGGAATTGCTTATATGAGAGATGGGTCAAGACAAGGAGTATTAGAGAGAAAGAAAGAAGAAAAGAAGGAAGAAGCTCCTGTGCAATCTCAGCCAGTATTCCCAACAGTAAAACCACGACCTATGGTTGTACATGGTGCAACATATAAAATTAATACACCAGTGGGAAGAGCATACATTACAGTTAACACTAATGGTGGTGGAGAACCTCATGAAGTGTTTATAACTGTCGGAAAAGCAGGAACAGATGTATTTGCTATGGCAGAAGGTTTAGGCAGAATGATTTCTATGTATTTCCGTAGTACGGTTCATTTAGCTCCAGAAGAAAGACTTAAAAAAGTAATAGACGAGCTTTCAGGAATTGGTGGAGGGCGAACATTAGGATTTGGTAAAGATAGAATTCGAAGTTTACCCGACGCGATTGCAAAAGTTCTTACTATGCATTTTGAATATTTGCAGAAACAACAGCAAATGACAAATGGTAATAGCCATGAACAAGAAGTGGAATTAGTGGAAAAGATGGAGCAGCCTGCTCTTCTTGAAGAAGCAACATCAAATCCAGTAGCTCAAATGCAAGTATCTAGCCATAAAGAAACAGCTCATTATGATTTGTGTCCTGAATGCGGACAAGCCTTGCTTGCTCGTGAAGAAGGATGTGCAAAGTGTTATGGCTGTGGACATGCAGAGTGTTAATGAAAACCTAAATATAAAGGTAAAAAACCCTCCATCTGGAGGGTTTTTTTATTGAAGAAAATTAACAAAAGAAACACGGATTTTAAAAAACCAACTTTCAACGGTATTTTCTAATTGTTGATCATAACTTTTGACTGTTATAAAGGTATCCTTTGCAACTGCAAGTGGTTTCTCTGTAGCAACATTCATTTTTTCGATAGTTGGTCTATCTAGTGTATCTCGTAACACTTGTTTTGGTGATTTGATTTCTATCTGGGGTAATGAAAAAGCAATTGGTTTTTCTTGACTGTTAGTAATAGAAGAATTTGTAGGTACTGGATTTGTATTATTTTGTTGTGATTGATCTTGCTGTTGTGGATTATTCCCAAAATTTCCAGATTCATTCTTGTCTTTAAAATCGAATACAAAGGTATCTGCAGTTGTTGGGGAAGGTTGTTGTGTATTTTGAGTTGGTTCTACAATTACTGGCGTAGTTGTTACATTAGAACGTGTATTCGTTGTAGGTGTTGGATCTGGAACTGTTGGTCTAACTTGTGTTGGTTGAGTGGCAGATTGTGTAGGAGGATTTGTTTGGGGAATTGGGGTATTCGTTGGTTGAATAGGATTGCCTCCAGATGATGCTTTTTTTCCAGCTAAACGATCTTCTAAAGATAAAATAGGTACATCATCTCTATCATTTAAACAATTAGGTATATCAACACAATATGTACTTATTCCTGATCCACAGTTTGAGTCATTATTCTTTGTTTGTTTTTTACATTGATCTTGTCTGCAATATTTTCTTTCAGGGAATGGACAATCTTCCGCATCTCCTGTCTCTGCCATTTTGTAGCAACATAGAGGTACTAAACCTTGACATGCAGGTCCACAATCACTGTTACCTTTCCAACACTTGCCAGCAGATTCCCAGTTAATATTTGCAGTTCCTTCATAAGAAACGCCTCCACAGACTCCTCTTCCACAAGATATCTCTTCACTGGTTTTATTAGGATTCTTTACATAATAAATACCATTTTTACAGGAATTATCTATATTAGAAGCAGCTTGTGCAGAAGTTGTATTTCGAGCTTGTGGATTAGAGCTTAGAAAAGAGACTATGCCAACGGCAAAAGATGCAAGGAGAAAAAGTGTTAATAATATTATTTCTTTGACATGTCTTACCTTCGACATATCGTTTTACTATACCGTTTTTTAAAACGGTTGTCAATGTGGCTCCAATCTATATATAAATTGTCACAGCAATCTATTTTTATTTTGATACAATACTAAGTGTATGAGTATTTATACAAAAACAGGAGATACAGGCACAACAGCCTTATTTGGAGGAAAAAGAATTTGGAAATATGACACTCAGGTAGAAGCGTACGGCATAACTGACGAAGCAACCTGTTTTATTGGATTTGCTTTAGAAGTTGTAGTAGATCAACAATTTAAAGAATTTCTTTCCGATATTCAAGTTGATTTGTACGTGATTATGGGTTATTTGGCCGGTGCAGATTTTCCAAAAAATAAACTAACTCAACATATAGTCAAAATGGAGCAGTATATTGATCAATTAGATAAAAGTTTACCCAAATTAACTCGTTTTATATTGCCACAGGGCAGTGAAGTTGGTGTCAGATTGCATATTGCTCGTGCAAAAGTTAGATCAGCGGAACGAAGAATTGTTGAATTTACTCAATCTAATAATAAGCAAAGCGAAAATGATCTTTTAATGATTCAATATATGAATAGACTTTCTGATTTTTTATTTGTACTTGCTCGTAAATATACTCCAGAAGAAAAAAGAACGTAAGAATTAGTGGTAGTTATTGCAATTTACCCCTAAATGTAGTATCGTTTTTATTACTTTACTAATTTGTACTTGGTATTAGTCACTATCCAAATATCTATCGGGATGGGAAGACTATTTTTGTAACGGGAATGCTGTGAAATTCAGCAACTGTGCCGCAGCGGTAAGTCCAATTGGACAAGTCCGAAGACCGACCATGTATATGTACCCCGAGCAGGGATTTTATCTATGTCTATCGAGCAAAACCGCGCTATTGATTATTCCTTTTCAAGTAGAAATCTAGGAAATTTTCCTCATAATTTTGAATCTCCTATTCATCCTTCTTTTGAATCTCCTTTTGAGTTATCACAAGAATCAGTTTTAGCAAATAAAACAATTATAAAATCTTCCGAGCAGTTTACTAAAGGTAAAAAAGAAATATCAGATTTTCAAAGTATTTACGAATCATACAATGCTATTAACGAGGCAGAGCGCATTCAAAAATTAGATCATTTAACTTCAGCCCAAAAAGAATATTATATTTCCGAAAATGTAATATCGTATTTAGAAGAGTTTGTTGCTCAAATTCGAATTAAAAAACTATCTGGTGTTTTAAAAGATGATGGAAGTATGGAAATGTTAGGTACAAATGTGACAGATATGTATAATCATGCAGCTGTCATGGCTGGGCCAGGTTCAAGAGAGGCACGAGAAAAAGATGGATTAGACAAAATTACGCAAAGTATTCAATCTGGTAATAATCGTGCAATTTGGGTTTCATCACCGACAGTTGCGGATTATGGTTTTGCATTTACCTTTTTAGTAGATACATATGATGAACAATTAGGTGGGAAACCATTTAGAGAATTACTTTTAAGATATACAGAGCCATTAGATTCTCTCAAAACAAGTAAATCTGTATACTCTACATTAGTAGAGCGTATAGGTTTGACAGGACAAGACAGTAATACATTTACAACTCCAGCAGATTTTCTAGCCCATCCACTTACTTATAATTTAGATGGATTTGAAGATGTAGAAACGTTATATGAATATTTAGATATTTCTCCAGAAGATGTGAAGCTTGCAGAAGAATTTAGAATACAAGTAACTCCTGTAATTAAGCCATTTTTAGATACATATAGCGGTATTATTCAGCAAATGAGTCAGAAAGATTTAAAACATGATCCTTCTATAACAATATTAGAAAAACAAGCTAATGATTTAATTGGAGGTATGTTTAACATGGCCAGAATGGTTTTTAGAACAATGAAAGAAGAAAAACAAGATTCAGATATTAATCAATTAAAATTCCTTCAACAAGCATTCCCATCAGAAGACACATTGGCAATAGCTCGTCATATGGCTCAATATGAACCATTATTTATTCAAGGAGGCTCAAATTGTGAGGTAACAAAACAAGCAGGAATATTAGAATCTAATTTTTTATCAAATGTTGGAGGAATGGGTATGTCAGGAGCAATGCAAGAAACAGGGTTAGACCTTCTTGCCCCTTCAAAAAAAGAATTTAATGGGAAATGTGTTAATTGCCCCAGTTGTAAAAAAACAGTCGACGCAATAGTAACAAAAGAAATTATTAAATGTCCTAGTTGTAAACATACAGTGAAGAGAAGTTAATCTTGTTATACACTTAATATATGTCTACGAATCATACAAAAATTGATCATCTACTTGATGGAAATAGGAACGAAAAGAAACCAGAAGTTGTCTCATATTCTGTAGAAAGTGAGCCTATCCCAGCAAGATCTGAAATTAAATCCGAGGCAAAAATTGATGTCGTAGAAACAGAACCTAAAATAGAAGATAAAGAGCTAGAGAAATTTGTAAAAGTTGAAAATCATAAAATTGAACTCGATCCAGCTTTAAAAAAGGCTGGATTGCAAGTAATAGATTCTTCAAGTCTTGATCCTCGTCATAATGTAAAACTGCCAATTTCTGATAAAAATATTGTTGAAGGTTTAAATAAACCAGTTAATTCTTCATGGCGTTGGTTAGCAGAAATAGCTGTTTTCATGCTTAAAAGAGCACATATTTCGCTAAAAAAAATACACGGACATATAGTCCGTGTAATTAAAAAATAATTTTTTTATTATGCTGTTTTAGCTCTATTAATTTCTTCAATAAAATTATCTTTACTTTGTGCTCCAACAAATTGATTAACTACTTCTCCATTTTTTAAAACAAGAAAAGTTGGGATAGAAAATACTGAATACTTGCTAGCTATTTCTTGATTTGCATCAACATCTACTTTTACAAACTTAACATCTTTCATAGATTCAGAAAGTTCTTCAATAATTGGTTCTGTTGCTTTGCATGGACCGCACCAATCTGCATAAAAATCTACTAATACAATCCCTTTATGATCAATTACTTCTTTCTGGAAGTCATTGTTACTAGCGTGTACTGTTGCCATATTCTTTATTTTTAATTTTTAACGGAATTACATTCTACTCCATTTCGAATCAGATGTCTATTCTATGGAATAAATGCGATAACAAGCCATTTTTAGATTGAATTGACAAGCCATTTTGTAAGGTTTGTAAGAATTAGAGTCCGATATACACATTGAATACGTATCAAAAATTGATATAATCAGTTGTTAAAAATTAGGCGGTGTGTTATATTATAGGCTCATATGGATGAATATTTCCTCCCAAAGCTGTTAGAACGTTTTATAAACTTTCTTCAAGATCAAGGGAAATCAAAATTTACGGTCGTTGCTTATAAAAAAGATATAGAACAATTTATCGGTTTTCTTGCCTCAAAAGAGAAATCAGATATTCGTGAGGTAAAAAAAGAGGATATTGAAGGTTTTATACAAAGCTTACTTGGTAAAAACTATACAAAAAAATCCGCATCACGCAAATTAAACTCAATTCGAACATTTTTTAGATTCTTAAAACATGAAGATGTTATTAGTGCAAATCCTGCATTTGACATTTCTCATCCAAAATATTCACAAACACCACCTCGTATTTTAAGTAAATTAGAATATAGAGCGCTTCGTGATGTAGCAAAAGAAGATTTACGAACATATGCGTTAGTTGAAGTATTACTTCAAACAGGTATTAAAATTGGTGAACTTGCAGCACTTCG
Source organism: uncultured Gammaproteobacteria bacterium (assembly GCA_964610165.1). Taxonomy (GTDB): domain Bacteria; phylum Patescibacteriota; class Microgenomatia; order UBA1406; family GWC2-37-13; genus MFZZ01. Next base: position 5,698 of record CAZSUZ010000005.1, on the reverse strand, counting down.
TGTTCAAGATGTTAAAGAAGACACTCTTGCAATAACACAATATGGAAAAAATATTGAACGTGAAGTTCCTTTAAATAAAGCAGCAAAAAAAGCAATCGAAAAATATGTTCAATCTAGAGGAAATCATATTGAAACTGATAATATTTTTATCACTAGAACAGGTAACCCGCTTCTTATTCGTAATATTAGACAAATAATTGATAGATGTTTTCAAGAAGTTGGTATTGAAAATGCAACAGTAAATGATCTTCGTAATACATTTATCGCACATCAACTTACTAATGGTGCAACTTTAGAATATATTGCAAAGATTGTTGGACACAGAAGAATTTCTTCTACAGAACGCTTTCTTAATTTAGTTAAACAAGAAGCCGAACGAAAAGAAAAACTTGGCGAGCTTTGATCTGCTACAATAGACGAATGCAAATTACAATCCACACAGATGGTGGTTCTTTAAACAATCCTGGACGTGCAGCTTCTGCATTTTTAGTACACTCAGACGGTAAACTTCTTCATAAATATAATGAATACATTGGTATTGCATCAAATAATGTTGCAGAATACACAGCTTTAATACGAGCTTTAGAATATGTTAAAAATAATTTAAGTGAAACTGTTGAAAGAATTCATGTATTTGCAGATTCCGAGTTAATGATTCGTCAAGTTACAGGAATATATAAAGTAAAAAATGCAGATATTAAACCATTACACACAAAAATAAAGTTGTTAGAAATGGAACTGGGTATCCCAATATTGTACACACATGTACTTCGTGATAAAAATAGTGAAGCAGATGCATTAGTTAAAGCTGCGTTAGGTAAATAAAACTCTTCTTCTTTGGACTTTTCAAGTGAGCACTTTCTCCGCTATACTGAAGGTATGGATCAACATCCTATTCCACGCCAAATTACTACCTTTGAGTTCAAATTAATAGGCTTTATGACATTAAAGCAGTTTCTCTATTTAGTGGTTTTTTGTCCGATTGGCTATATTGTTGCAAATATTATTCCAATTCCAGTTGTAAATATTTTGGTTGGCGTACTTATTGGTGGTATAGGCGCAGCATTTGCATTTTTACCGATTATGGATAGACCGCTTGATGTGTGGCTTAAAAATATGTATAAAAGATTAAATGCACCTTCGCAGTATTTTTATCTTAAAAAGAATGATCCAGTTTATTTTTTGAAAGATTTGTTTTTTCTTGAAGATCCACATTTAGCAGTTTCCCATGTTGAATCTAAAGAAAAATTACAACAGTATTTAGCAAAACAAAATAAATCTGTACCTGGACAAGATACTAAATTGCGTGATAAACAAAAAATTCATATTGATGATTTATTACATCAGAATTTGCAACTTCCACAAAGTATTATGCAAGGGAATCAAACCACCACACTTCCGAATTCAGGCCTTAGTGACGTTGTAAAACAACCATTTATCAGTGGAGTTGTAAAGAATAGAAAACAGATACCAATTCCAGGTATCCTTGTAACAATAAAAGATGCAGAAGGTAAACAGCTAAGACTTCTTAAAACCAATCCATATGGTATTTTTGCAACGTATAGTCCATTAGCAGAAGGCGATTATATGTTTGAAGTGGGCGATCCAAATGGTAACTATTTTTTTGATACAATGAATGTACATATTAATCCAAAAGATCAAAAGCCGATTGTATTTTATTCAAAGGAAATTCTATGACAAAAACGAAAGCAACCTCACCAAAAAAAGCATCAACGCAGTCCTTTATTGAAATAGATGAAGTGCGTGATGACATTATGTTAATGAAAGATTATTCAGCAGTAACAGTTATAGAAATTGGAGCTGTTAACTTTTGGCTTCTTTCTGCAGAGGATCAAATGTCGATGATTTATACCTATGCGAGCTTACTGAATTCACTTTCATTCCCAGTTCAGATTATGATTCTTTCAAAGATGATGAATATATCTGAGTATATTGATTATGTTGACGCAATGATAACAAGTCAAAAAGTAGAACTTATTAAGAGTAGATTAAATGATTATCGTGAGTTTATTAAAACAATTGTTAAAAAAAATACCGTTTTAGAAAAGAGGTTCTTTTTTGCAGTTCCATTTAATCCATTGGAAATGGGCGTAACAGGTGTTAAAGCTAAAGGATATGGTAAAGAATATATTTTTAGTCGTGCTAAAACTTCTTTATATCCCAAACGTGATCATTTAATACGATTGCTTTCAAAGGTAGGATTAAAACCAACAGTTATGCAGCAACAAGAACTTACAGAGTTGTTTTATAATATTTATAATCCTTCATCTGTTGGGAAGCAACTTGCTCCAGTTGATAGTTATTTAGATGTTGTCGTTACAAACGGATAAAAATATATATGTTTTCATTTGGAAAGAAAAAAGAACAAGTAAAAGAACAAAAAGCAACAATGCCAAAAGCAGCACAAAATGTAGCTGATGTGTTGGCAAAGGGAGATGTCAGTATTAAAGATCTTATTGCTCCATCTTATGTTGAAGTAGATTTTAATCATATTAAAGTAGATTCAAAATATTATCGAACATTATTTGTTGTTGGTTATCCACGATATGTCTCTGCTAATTGGCTTTACTCTCTTATTACCTATGATCATCCTTTAAATATTTCCATGTTTATTTATCCTTCAGAATCTAAAACTATTTTGAATGAATTAAAGCGTAAAATTGCTCAGATGCAGGCAACAATTGATGCAGATATGAAGTCCGGGAAAGTTGTAGATCCAAATGTCCAAGTAGCTCTTGATGACGCTCTAGCTCTTCAAGCTGAACTTGCAAAAGGTGCAGAACGATTTTTTCAATTTGGATTATATGTAACAATTCCAGCAGATACAAAAGAAGAGTTAGACAATGTCACTAAAGAGATTGATTCAACGCTCTCTTCATTGCTTATTATTGCAAAACAAGCTACCCTTGAACAAGAAGAAGGTTTTAAATCCACACTTCCCATGTTCTCAGATAAATTGGGTGTCTGGCGTAATATGGATACTACATCTTTGGCAATGACATTTCCTTTCTCAACAGCATCTTTGACAAGGAATGAAGGAATTTTATACGGACTTAATCAACATGATGGTAGTCTCATTATTTTTGATAGATTTACGTTGGAGAATGCCAATGCAGTTATTCTGGGAAAATCTGGAGGAGGAAAAAGTTTCTTGGTTAAACTTGAGGCAGCACGACTTCTTATGATGGGAACTGAAGTAATAATTATCGATCCAGAAAATGAATATAGAAACTTAACTAAAAGTTTAGGTGGTGAATTTTTAGATTTTTCTGCAAGTTCTCAAATTAAGCTTAATCCTTTTGATTTAAATGCAGAAAATCCTGAACCGGATGAACTCTCAAACAAAATTTTAGATTTACATTCTTTAATGAAAGTTATCATGGGAGATTTAACACCATCTCAAGATGCATTGTTAGATAGAGCTTTGGTTATGACATATCGTTCCAAGGGTATTACACAAGATCCCGAAACCTTTAAATTTGAGGCACCACTTTTAGAGGATTTATATAAAATTTTGATAGGTTTAGAAGCAGTTGAAGCACGAGATTTAGCCGATCGACTTGAAAAGTTTGTACAAGGTTCTGCTTCTGGCATTTTTAATAGTAAATCTAATTTTGATATTAAAAATCCATTTACTGTTTTTGGTGTACGAGATTTAGAAGAAAATTTACGACCAGTTGCTATGTATATTATTCTTGATTACATTTGGCATACAGTAAGACGTGGAGAATTAAAGAAAAGAGTACTTATTGTAGATGAGGCGTGGTATTTAATAAAAAATAAAGATTCCGGCGCTTATCTTCATAATTTTGCTAAACGAGCTAGAAAATATAAATTAGGAATGACGACAATTACACAAGACGTAGAAGACTTTTTAGCAACAGATGAAGGTAAAGCCATTATTACGAATTCAAGTTTGCAGATTATTTTAAAACAATCAACAGCAGCAGTGGATAGAATTTCAACAACATTTTATTTAACAGGTGGTGAAAAACATTTCTTATTGTCAGCTGGTGTAGGTGAAGGGCTGTTTTTTGCAGGACAATCTCATGTGGGTTTTCAGGTAGTAGCGTCTGAAGAAGAAAAGCGGTTAATTGATGGAACATAGTTTCTTGCATTATAATCTTCATTACAAATTGTAGGTGTTTATGAATAAACTTCCGTTTATTGAAAAAGGACAAGCTGGTAGGATGGAATTTAACCGTAAATCAAGCGGGTCATCTCCCTTATTTTTAGGAATATATGCCATTGTCATAGTAATGTTTTTTTTTATGTCAATCATTCGATTGTTTCAACTTACTATTGTTAAAGGCACCTATTACGCAACTCTATCTGAAAATAATAGAGTGCGTGAGGTTATTGTTGAAGCAGCGCGTGGTACTATAAATGATCGAAAAGGAATAACTCTGGTCGCCAATCATGAACCAGATGTAGAAAATGCTCTAGAACGAGTTGTTTCTGAAAGAATTTATTATAAACCAGAGACAGTAAGTCATTTAATTGGATACAGACAGATAGCAGATGAAAATGATATTAAAAAAGATCCCTGTTTAAATAAACTAAAAAATGGGGATAAAACAGGGAAAAATGGTATTGAGAAGCTCTATGAATGTGATTTGCGTGGCATTCATGGCAAAAAATTAATAGAAGTTGATGCAATGGGTAAATATGTACGAACTCTAGACTACATTCCGCCTAAAAAAGGTACAGAATTAACCTTGTCTTTAGATGTTTTACTACAAGAAAAAGCTGAAGAATTATTAAAAGGAAAAAAAGGAACAGTTGTCGCTGTAAAACCAGAAACAGGTGAAGTTCTTACCTTGTACTCAAATCCTTCATTCAATCCACAAGTATTTGAAGATGCTGATACAAAAACCGTTGCTGCATATTTTAAAGATCCAGACAAACCACTTTACAACCGCGCTTTAGAGGGTGCTTATCCTCCAGGTTCTGTATTTAAAATGTTTGTTGTAGCAGCAGGTTTGGAAGAAAAAGCTGTTACAGATGAAACCATTTTTGAAGATAAAGGTGTGTTGCAAGCGGGAACACGAGAGTTTCATAATTGGTATTACTTAGAATATGGTCGAACAGAAGGAGACGTTGATGTGTATAAAGCATTGCAAAGGTCTAATGACATATATTTCTATGAATTGGGCGGTAAATTAGGACCTGAAAAAATAAAAAAATGGGCAGAACTATTTGGTTTTCATAATAAAACAGGTATTGGATTAAATGAAGCAGAGGGAATTATCCCTTCTACATTTTGGAAAGAAGATACATTAAATGAACAGTGGTATTTAGGAGACACTTATAATCTTTCAATCGGACAAGGATATGTAACGGCCACTCCATTGCAAGTAACAATGGGAACTGCAGCATTCGCAAACGGAGGCTATCACTGTAAGCCAATGTTGTTAAAAAATGGTTCTATACTATCTGTCGATCCTGTTTGTACAAAAATACCAATGGAAAGAAATACATACAATATTGTCCGTGAAGGAATGAAAATGGCATGTGAACAAGGTGGCACAGCTTATTCATTTTTTGATTTTAGAATAAATGAAAATAAAAATGCTTCGGAAGAAGCAAAAATAGGAACAACAAGTGCAATACAACAAGGTAAACGTATAGAAGTTGGATGTAAAACGGGAACTGCAGAAAATCATGCTGATTCTGG